>JASFSB010000052.1:0-8696 GCA_050114615.1 Gammaproteobacteria bacterium | reverse complement strand
CCATTCCTCACGAAAGTCAGGGTCAATGTCGAAATCGCGGAACGCGGCGGCGTAAGGCGGGGCCTCGAGCAGTACGTACTCACCGGCTTCGAAATCGAGCGGCTGACCTTCCGGCAGATCGAGGATCAGCTCCGTGAGCAACGGCGCGATATTGCGGTTGGAGCGCACCGAAGCGCGGATGCGCTTCACCGCCAGCAACTCCGCGGGCACGGTCACGTCGAGATCCTCAAAAACGCTCAGCGAGCAGGCCAGTCGTGCGCCCCGGTCCGCGTCACGCGGGCTGATCAGCGCGGCCTCGTTCGGCAGCAGCTGACCGGCACCTTCGGCGACGCGGACCCGACATTGGCCGCAGGTGCCGCGCCCGCCACAGGCCGCCGGCAGGATGATGTCGTGTTCCGAAAGCGCCCAAAGGAGTCTGCTGCCGGCTGCGACCTGCAATCTGCGATGGCGGTTGACGGTGACCGTGACGACGCCTGACGGGCTCAGCCAGGCACTGGCGGCCAGTACGACCGCCGACAACGCGACGACGATCGCCGTGAAGACCAGCACAGGTAACAGGATCGCCTGACTCATCGCCGACTCGGAGTACAGGTCCGGCTACCGGCCATCAGATCTCGACCCCGCGAAACCCCAGGAACGCCAGGGCGAGCAATCCCGTGACGATGAATGCGATGCCTGCGCCACGCAGTCCCTCCGGCACGACCGCGTAGCGCAGCCGTTCGCGGATTGCAGCGAACAGCACGATGGCGAACGCCCAGCCGGCACCGCTGCCGAACCCGTACGCGAGACTCTCTTCGAACGTGTAAGTACGCTGGACCATCAGCAGCGAGCCGCCGAGGATTGCGCAGTTGACCGTCAGCAGCGGCAGGTAAATTCCAAGTACAGCATGCAGAGGCGGTGCGTAGCGACGCAAGGCGAGCTCCAGTATCTGAATCAGCGCAGCGATCAGACAAATGAATACGACGAAGCGCAGGAAACCGAGATCCAGGCCCGGATAGCCTGCCCAGGCGAGCGCCCCGGGCGCGAGTAGATGCACGAATACGAGATTGTTAATCGGTACCGTAACTGTCTGTACGGCTGTCACGGCAATGCCAAGACCAACTGCCGTCGATACCCGCTGCGACACGGCGATGTATGTGCACATACCCAACAGAAAGCTCAGCGCGAGATTCTCGATGAGCAACGCGCGCAAAACGATGTTGATCAGGTTATCCATCGGATTCACCATGCTGTCCGCGCGCGCGAATGTGCGCAACGGCCCAGATCAACAGACCGATGATGAAGAACGCGCTCGGTGTCATCAGCATCAGCTCGTTTGGAAGGTACCAGCCGCCTTCATCCGTAATCGGCGACAGCACGCGAAACTCGAGCAGTGTTCCGCTCCCGAACACTTCCCTGACAGCTCCGACCAGCAGTAACACCCATGTGTAGCCGATGCCGTTGCCCAGTCCGTCGAGCAGACTTCGCCACACGCTGTTGTACATAGCAAAGCTCTCGGCGCGCGCGAGAATCATGCAGTTCGTAATGATCAGTCCGACGAAAACCGACAGAATTGATGACACCTCGGGGGCAAACGCCCGGAGGATCTGATCCACGACGATGACCGCCGATGCGATCAGCGTCATCTCGAGAATCAGGCGGATACTCTGCGGCATCACGTGCCGCAGCGCGCTGACCAGCACGTTCGAGAAAGTCAGTACCGCAATGACCGCCAGACTCATGACGACTGAGGGCAGCAGCGAGCTCGTCACGGCCAGAGCAGAGCACAGCCCCAGGCTCTGGACGGTCACCGCATTGTTGCTGACGACGGGATCCCGCAGGACCTGCACGTAAGCCCGGAACGAGCCGAATGAGCGGGCGGTCACACTCACGGCGCCTCCTCCGCCAGCCGCTCGAGAAAACGACCGTAGCCGTGGCTCGAGAACCAGTAACGGATCGCATCGCCGAGCGCGCTCGCGCTCACTGTCGCACCGGTGATCGAGTCGACGCGATACTGCGGCTGTGCAGCCTGCTGGTCCGCCGTGATGCGGAAGCGAAGCACGCCGTCGGGGTCGTACAGTCGCTTGCCACGCCAGCTGCCGAGCCACGCCGGAGCGAGTATGCGGTCACCGATGCCCGGCGTCTCACCATGTTCGTAGATCGTGATGCCCGCAATCGTCGTCAGATCCGCTTCGAGAGCAACGTAACCGTAGATCGTCGACCACATGCCGCTCGCATAAATCGGCAGTGCAATCCGACGTGACGCGCCCGCCTCGTCGCGCAGGTAGACCGGCATGAACCGGGGTCGCGAACCGAGTCCGCCGACATCATCCGACTGCGGTATCTCTATAATATTTTCAGATTGTTGTATCGCTTTCCTAAAGTCATATATCGAAGCATCCACGGCGCTCGTGTACGCGGCCGCCTGCAGATCCACCACGCGTCGGTCGAGCGCCAGAAATCGATCGACGATGTCAGCTGTTGCCAGCTCGTCGTCCGGACCCACGACCCCGAGCGCAGCGAGAATCGCACGATTGCGATCCAGCGCACTGTAGGCGAGCTCATACGGACGCAGCACGTATACCGCCGTCGAAACGATCAGCGAGCAGATCACGGCGACTGCGGCCGCCACCGCAATCGTTCGAGCTGCGGACTCCCTGCGAACGTTCATTCCCCCAGCCTGCGATGCCGGGCGCGCTTGCTGGCGGCGACGACGACATGATCGAACAGCGGTATGCACAGACCTGCGAACAGCAGCGTGTTGAGCGTTGCTTCGGGATGCGCCGGTACGGCGGTGCGGATCGTGACGATCAGCGCCCCGATCAGCACGCCGTGCATCCAGCGTGCAGCCTTTGTCAGCGGCATCGTGGTCGGATCCGTGGCAATGAATGCGAGTCCGAAAGCAAAACTGCCGCTCGCCAGATGCCAGTACCAGGGGATCCCGCTGCCGGCATCTCCCCCGGAGCCGAACAGTGCGGCGCTCAGGAACATGCCGGCCATTGCGCCCGCCAGCGTGCGCCAGGACACGATACCGCGTACCGCGAGCCAGGCCGCACCGAGCAGACACAGCAGCGCAGACGGGGCGCCGAACGGACCGACTTCTGCGCCGAGGAATACGCCAGTCCAGTTCGCACCGGAGGCCGTCAGCGACGCGACACCGCCGTCGGCAACACTGACCCATGCCGGCAGCTCACCGAAAGTCTCCTGCCAGATTTCAGCCGCAAACAACGACGGGTAGGAGATATTGATGAACGCAGCGCCGAGTAACGCGGGGCTGACGAGATATCGGCCGGTACCACCAAAGATGTGGCTACCGAATACGACCCCGACACTGAGGCCCAAAATCACCACCAACGACGGTACCCAGGGAGGCAGCAGCGCCGCATAAAGCCAGGCCGACATCAACCACGCCGCATCCGCAGGACGATCGAGCACACGCGCAAATACCACTTCCCAGAACAGACTCACAGCAAGCGCGAGCGCCAGCAGTGGAACGAACGACGACAGGCCCGTCAGGATACTTTCGAACAGACCGCCACCGCGCAAAGCAGCGCCCTGACTCCACAGGCCAACGAGCACCGCGGGTAAAGATGCGACGACGATCTGCAACATCCGCGCGTCGGCCGACACTCGATGGGCGCCGCCGGCGATACGAAACCCGTATGCGCGTCGGTCGGCGATACACGCGATCGCCTCGCGCAGCACTTCCGGGTACGAACGCCGCTGTGCAGCGCCGGCAAGCGGCCGACTCATGCCTTTGACCCCGACTCGATCTCGTGCAGCACGTGTCGCAGCGCCGCACCGTAGTCCTGTCCCGTCGGGCACACCCAGGAGCAAACCGCGAGATCCTCCTCGGCAAGGTCCAGGCAACCGAGCGCTTCGGCCGTCTCGCAGTCCCCGACGAGCAATGCGCGGAGCAACGGCAGGACCGGCGCATTGAACGGCCATACGCGTTCGAAGGCCTCCACCGGCATCATGCCACGTGGGCGATCGGCGGCCCGCTCGAGCGGCATCGACGGGCTGTCGAGCACGCTGATCTGCGTGTCGTAACGGCCGAGCCATGCCGTGTCCGGCTGCGGAATACGACGGGAAAACAGCGCACCCGGAACGATCCGGGCACCGGATCTCGTTTCTTCGTGCAGCAGGTCCTCGAGGGACGAACCGATGCAGGTGCGCAGCAATCGCGGACGCAGCGCCCCCGGACCGCCCAGCGCGACGACGCGCTCACTCGACAACCGCCCGTCGACGAACAACTCCCCGGTGGCGATGACATCCTGGTAGCCAACGTGCCAGACCGGATTCTGCGGGGAGGCCGCCGTCAGGTGAGCAATGTGCGTGCCGGGCAATCCGGCGGGATGCGGGCCGAGGAATTCAGCGATTCGGACACGATCGTCGAGCGCCGGCAGATCCAGTCCCGGTGCCTTGCAGACGTAGAGTCTCTCAGCCAGTGCGGTCAGGACGGCAACCCCGTCTGCGAATGCCTGAGCGCGCCCCGCGATCACGACCGCTGGGTCGGCAGCGTGGGGATTCGTATCGATGGCCGTCACCAGAATTGCGCTCGGCGAAACAGCCGGGGACGCCACGCCACCGAACGGACGCGTCCTGAGCGCGGTCCATAAGCCGGATTCGAGCAACCGTGCGCGTATGTGCTCCGCGGCCAGCTCTGAAAGGCTGTCACGTTCGTAAGCATCAAACATGACGGGTGTTTCTTCGCCATCATCGACATCGATGACGACTGATGCGAGCCGCCGCCGCGCGCCGCGATGAATCGCCCGGATTCGCCCTGCCGCCGGTGCGGTGAAGCGCACATTCTGGTCGTGCCGGTCGGTAAAAAGCGTCTGTCCGCAGCGGACCTGGTCACCCTCGCCGATTTCCATTGCCGGTTTCAGACCCGGATAATCCGAACCGAGGAGCGCAACCGAGCGGATCTTACCCACATCATGGATCTGCTGGCTCGGCGCGCCGGCAAACTCAGGATCGAAGCCTCTTTTCACCCTGATCTTCATGGAAGCGACCTATTGTCTCACTGCGGAAAATGCTTTGCTGATACGTAGATTCTCTAGTTACCGCAGGCGCTCAGCCTCAGTGATGCTCGCCGCCAGGAATTCGATGCTCGACAGGTCATATTACGGTCACGTGAAGGTTCATCTGTTCATATGCCTTGCCGGGTTGCTATATCTGATGAGCGGTCATGCCGCCGCGCAGAACAGCGACGGGACAGCCGTCGTATGCCGGACATGCCACGCAGGACGATTCGCTTCGCTGGCACGAAGCCCCCATTCGGTAATCGACTCGGCCGCCTGGCAGGAACACCGCGACGCAGGCCTGAGCTGCACTGCGTGTCACGGTGATGTAACCGAACATATCAGCGCGGGCGGCCGCGGTCCGGTGTTCGCTTTCTCAGGCGAGGCCCCGCTGCGCCAGACCGAAGTCTGCAATGCCTGTCATGCAGACACACATCCGCAATATGCGGCGAGCCCGCACGCACGCGCCGGGCTGACATGCACCGCTTGTCATCGTCTGCACGACGGGGATGCTTCGAGCGCGGCCCTGCTGAAGAATCCCGTGCGAACGCCCCGTGACATGCGCCTGCAAAGCGCCGTGTGTGCAGCCTGCCACCAGGCCACTTTCGCCGAGTTCGAGCGCAACGAGCGGCATCGGCTCGAGGCGATCGACTGCACTTCGTGTCACGACCCCCACGCGCCGCAGTCCCGAACGTTACTCGGGGGCTTCAAACAGCAGGCCTGCGTGAGCTGCCATCCGGACAAGGAGGGCCCGTTCGTATTCGAGCATCAGGCCTCTCGGGTCGAAGGCTGCACGGCCTGTCACAGCCCGCATGGCTCGCCAAACCGCCATCTGCTGACACACCAACGAACCGGTGAGCTGTGCTTCACCTGCCATGCAGCGGTGCCACAGTTTCATTCCGGTTTCGCGCCCGCCGGCCCACCGCGTTTCGGGCTCGACACGCAATGCACGAATTGCCACGTCGCCATTCATGGCTCGAACCTCGATCCCGGGTTGCTGAGATGATCCGGGGACCGGCCGTCGGCATCTTTGCGACAGCGACGCTCGTCGCGTCGCCGGCCTGGTCCCAGCAGGACGGCACGATCACCGGGCGCGCCTCGCTGGGCATGCGGAACGTTTCGGTCGACGGATCGCTGGAGAAGTTTCGCGAGGACATCAATCTGGACGATGGTGTGCGGCTGTTCGATGCGGCTTTCAGCTACGTCGCAGGCTCGAATTCCGACAATGCGATCGACCTTGTCGAACTCGATGCGCGCCACCTCGGCGGAGACCCCTTCGAATCGATTCACTTCGGAGCCCGCAAATACGGAGTCTACAATCTCAGGCTGGACCGGCGGCGTTCACAGTATTTCTATCAGGATGTCATCCTACCGCCTGCGCTCGCGAGCGTCTCCGGCTCGACAGCCGGAGATTTTCATCATTTCGATTTCGAGCGCGTCCGGGACCGTGCGGCACTGGAATTGACCGTCACACCCTCGACGCAGTTCAGTTTCGGTCTGGATCGCCACACACGGACCGGGGAAAGTACGACGACGGCCGATGTCCAGCGTGACGAATTCGACATCGAACGACCACTCGATGAATCGATGAACGCGGCGAACGTCGGTGTTCAGCATGCATGGGACAAAGTCACGCTCGTATTCGAAAGAGACGCACGGAAATTCGAGAATACGATCGAGGCGTTTTTACCCGGAGCTTCTTCCGGCCTCAACGAGACTGACCCTGCGGAGCTGCTGTTCTTTTCGCTGGATCAGTCCTATGACTACGAAAGCACCGGTAACACCCTGCGCATCGCGGCGCAGCCGACGACGCGTATCGATCTGCGCATGCTCTGGCGTCGGGAGGATCTCGATCTGAATATGGATGCTCGTGAGCAAAGCGCCGGAGCGGACTTTACAGGTAATCCGTTTTCGAGCGACGCGAGCGGCTTTGCGGCCATCGGACGCGACATCGAGCTTCACGAGCTTGGCTTCGGCTATCTGCTCAATGATCGCCTGCGGCTCATCGGTGAAGTGCGCCGGCACACCCTCGATCAGCGCGGCACGCTCGAGTTCGATGCGACGACCGGTAACGGACTCTGGGATATGGAGACGCTCGGATCGGAATTCGGCTTCGAGTACGTCGCTTTCGAGAATGTCGTGCTGAGTGCCGGTGTTTCGCAGGAGTCCCGCGACGTGCTGCACACGGAACTGCCAAACGCCCTGGCTTCGACCGCCGGAGCGCAGACGGATCGCGCAGGCTTTTTCGTGACCGCCTCCTTCGAGCCGGCCGATCGCCTGAAGCTCTCCATCAGTGTGGAGGACGATGACATCGACGATCCGTATACGCTGGCATCACCGACCGGATCTCGCCGCTACAGGCTGCAGGCGGGCTACAGCTGGAATAACGGCCTCGCATTGAATGCCAGTGTCCGTCAGGACACGCTCGAAAACTGTCAGACAGGCTGGAACGCAGGTACCGATCAGCTAAACCTAAGGCTCGCGTATGACGCGGACCGCCTTTCACTGGCGCTCGGCGTCACGCGAATCGAGCTCGGCCGGGCCATCACCCGGAACGTCACGGCAGGCACCCGGCAGGATGTTTTCGCGATCGCCTACGACGCGGATTCGGACCTCGTCGATGGCAGTATTCGCTGGCGTTTCAGCGATCGCATCTCGGCCGGCGGCTACTACGCTCAATACGACAATGACGGCAGCTTTCCGATCGAACGTGACGATTTTCGTGCATTCATGGAATTCGGCATCGGCAGCGAATATCTGCTGCGCGCTGCCTGGCGTGACATCGAGTATCGCGAAGACGGCTTCGATGACTATGATGCGCAGCTGCTGGAAATTGCCTTCGACGTCAGATGGTAGGTCCGCGCGCGTCAGGACTGAGCTGCGCGTGCCGCGCGAATGACCGCGTCGATCTCCTCAGCCGTTGGTTCCCGCCAAAAGCGGACGATACCTTCGGCGACGCTCATGTCAGGCAAATCAGACAGTGAGGGTTCTGCTGCCCGAAGATACGAAGTTACGAGTCGTCTAAGGCGCTCGTCGGAATTCGGACCGGGGTTGCCGGGCACACGAGTGAACGTGCGATTGACGAGATCCGTCACGCTCAGCATGCCAACGAGTCGGCCATCGCGTGTGACGAGCGCGTGTTCGATCTGATGATCCCCGAACAGCTCCGCGATGGCCGAAACCGGCGTACTCGCTTCGATCGTGCGCGGCGGACTCTGCATCACATGCTTCGCCGTCGGTGCATCGATTGTCCTGTCCAGTGCCGCAGCACTCAGCAAATCGGTCTGCGTAACGATGCCGATCGGGCTGCCCGTCTCGTCCGTCACAGGCAACGCGCCGATACCGTGATCCCGCATGATTCTCGCGATCGCATCGACGCTCGTCGTCGGTGGAATCGAAACGACGGGCACGGACATGATGTCCTGAGCGGCGAGGTTTTCACTTCCCTCCATTCCGTTGAGCCTGAGATCGTTCGCAGCCGCTGCGTATACGGGAAAATACCTAGTCGTTGGGATAGTTCCGGCAATAGACTTGGCGAAAGCGAAAACTCGAGGACCCGATCGCCAAGATGGATGCGCTGCAGGATTTCACCGGGCAGAAACGCATTGCCTATTTCTCCATGGAGATCGCGCTCGATCAGGAGATCTCGACCTATGCCGGCGGCCTGGGTGTGCTTGCCGGCGACACGCTGCG
>JASFSB010000051.1:0-8699 GCA_050114615.1 Gammaproteobacteria bacterium | reverse complement strand
CGGCATCATTGCGACACACTGGCTGACGCGTGCCGAGTTGCTGCAGCGCGAATCGATGTTGCGCAGCCCAATGGTGCTGAGCTGCATCGATCGGTATCGGGAGGGCATCCACTACCCGCTCAGCACAATCTGCGAGCTCGTCCATCACATGGAAAGTGTCGCGAACATAGCCTGATCTCTCCCGGCAGCTCCGCGGTTTCTGCGGAACGCGGCGGATACCCGGACGTCACGATCCCGACGCGTCCAATTAGCAGTACAATCGGACTCGTCTCAGATCCGGCACATACATACGGGTGAACCCGAACGTCAAAAAGCTATCCGCCGCTTGCCTCGCCGCACTGACTTCGGCGAGTGCCGCAGCGCAGCAGGGGATTCCGGATGTCCTGCTGCAGAGCTCCGCAGCCGTCGGCGAAGGCTGGGCAGGATTCGCCGACGTCGGCTTCCTGTTCAATTCACTGCTGACGCTCATCCTCGCGACAGTGCTCGGGGCGACGCTCGCTTACCACCCGAGGTTAATCGAAACCGCGGACACACTCGAAGAAATCGATGCGCGCAAGGTCTACATGCTCTACTCGGTGATAGGCGCGTTGATCGGTATGCTCGTTGTCAAGTACGGGCTCGTCGTGGGCTTCGTGCTGTTCGGAATCGGCGGTCTGATTAGATTTCGAACGATACTGCGCTCCGCCGTGCTGACCGGGCAGGTCATATTCATTACGCTGATCGGATTGACGTGCGGCCTGAATCTGCCGCACGTGGCCGTTCTCGCAACGGCATTCGGCTTCGTCCTGATCTATATCCTCGATGCGCAGATCACTTATGAAGCCGACATCAGGGAATTGCCGACGGAGCGATTCGCCGAAGCAACCGCTGCCTATCGCGGTGCGCTGAAAAAAAACGGCTGCAAAATCGTTCGTGAGAAGAAGAATCTGGCGAAGGCCCGCCTGACCTTGATTTTCACCGGCGGCCGATTCACGACTGTTCAGGAATTCGAAGAAGCGCTCGATGCCGCGATCGAGCCAGAACTCAGAGGCACAATCGACTGGGAGCTCAACTAGTTCCATCCACGCATCCGGAGCGAAGAAATGACCGCAAGTCACCACATTGCTCGCCTGACCGCCATCGTTGCAGCTTGTCCTCTGCTCGCCATACATTCGCCTGCGCTGTCTCAGACGGACGATGCAGCCAATCTCCCGCTGTTCGATGAGGCGGCTCCTCTGCGGCTCACGCTCGAGGCGCCGCTACGCGCGTTGAGGCGCGACTCGCGCTCGAGGCCCGAACGCGATGGCTTCATCAGATACGTCAACCCGGCTGGCGATCAAGTAACGCTGGACGTCGAGGTGCGAGTGCGCGGAAACAATCGTCTTGCGGAGTGCGACTTCCCCCCGTTGCGTCTGGATTTTCGCCGCGGCCAGCTCGAGGGCACGGTATTCGCCGGACAGAATCGGCTGAAGCTGGTCACGCTATGCAAGTCACGTGACGCCTATCGCGACTATCTGCAGCTGGAGTACGACATATACAGGCTGTTCAATACGCTGACCAATTATTCGTTTCGCGTACGCCCGGTGCAGGTCGAATATGTCTCGACAGATTCGCGGCGAGAAGAAGTCATGACTGAGCCGGCCTTTCTGATTGAGGAGGACTGGGAAGTCGCTGCGCGACACGGCCTGAATGTCATCGAGCAGGAAAGTATCCCTCTCGAGAGCCTCGATGCGGCGCATACTGCCCTGCTCTCGGTTTTCCAGTTCATGATCGGCAACACCGACTGGTCGGCTCTGCGCGGGCCGGACGAAGAGAATTGCTGCCACAACGGCAAGGTCATCGGCGGGCCGGACACCGCGCGGATCGTGTTGCCCTATGATTTCGACCAGGCCGGCCTCATATATACGGAATATTCCCAGCCGAATGAGCGCCTGCCCATTCGCACGGTCAGGCAACGGCTGTACAGAGGGTTCTGCGCCTTCAACGCAGAGACGGGCACGGCGATTGCGCTGATTCTGGGACGGCGGGAGCAGCTCGAAAGCGTGTTGCAGACGAGCGCTGCCGGCGAGAAGTCCAAAGCGGATGCGCTGGAATACCTCCGGGAGTCGATGGCTATACTGGCGGATACTGCAAGCCGAACAGAGGAGATACTCGAATCTTGCCGTGGTTGACAGACAAACCGGAGATGACTGACTCTGCGCGCGTTGCGTTCGGCTCGCTCCTGCTGCTACTCGCCGGCTTCACCGCGACGGCCCAGCAGTCATGGCGATTCGACGACGTCGAGCGCTTCGTTGCGGTCGCGGATATTCATGGTGCGTACGATGCCTTCGAAGCGGTCCTGCACAAAACCGGGATCATCGACGAGTCGTTGAACTGGGCTGGCGGAAGCGATCATCTGATCATCGTTGGCGACGTGCTCGACCGGGGCCCGGATTCACGCCGCGCGCTCGATCTGATCATGCGGCTGCAAGCTGCTGCCGAACCTGCCGGCGGCGCCGTCCATTTCGCGCTCGGCAACCACGAAATCATGAACATGACCGGCGACCTTCGCTATGTTTCCGATGCCGAATACGCCGCTTTCGCGAACGACGAGTCGGCGGATATGCGCGCCGCTGCGTTCGCCGCGTTCGAAGGCGAGCGCGACGCGTTCGATGCGCGGTACCCGGCGGGGTTCTTCGCGCATCGTCTGGCGTATTCTGCTGACGGCACCTACGGCAGCTGGCTGCTGCGGCAGCCATTCCTGATCGTCGTCAACGACTGGGCCTTCGTACACGGTGGTCTCGCGGCAGCCAGCCGTGACCTGATCGGCGACGATATCAACGCAGCCCTGCAGCAGCAGGTTCACTCCTACATGGTCGCCCAGGATACGCTCGTCGATGAGGGCGTCCTGCATGCCGGCGACAATTTTTACGATCATCCGAGGCTGATCGAAGCGTTCGCGACGCGCGTGGCAGCCGGTGAAACGAGCTGGTCCGAGGCCGGCGAGACTGCCGCAAACATCGTCACGGACCTGAATTCCGCATTCGCGTTCGATACACAGAGTCCGATCTGGTATCGCGGCAATGTCGGCTGCAGTGCGCTGATCGAGCGCGAGCGACTGTCCGTGACGCTGGCTTCCGTCGGAGTCGAACGTCTCGTCGTCGGACATACGCCGACTCGCGATGCCAGCGTCCACAGCCACCTCGACGGACAGCTGTTTCGAGTCGACACGGGTATGCTGAGTGAGTACTACGGCGGCCGCGGCGCCGCGCTGATTGTCGAACGTCTGGCTGACGGAACGTCGATCCGGGCCGTCTATGAGGACGACAGCGAAGCGCACGAGGTCACAGCACAACCGAGACATGTTGGTCTGCGACCGGCCGGCATGACCGCCGAGGATATCGGTGAGTTTCTCGCGACGGCAGATGTGACGGAACTTACGGCAGTCGATGCTCGCTGGAGCCGGGTAACGCTCCGCGCAGGCGACGTTGAACTCACGGCCGTATTCACGCCGAAATCCTCACGCAACGCCCAGCCCGATCTTGCGGCCTGGCGCCTCGACCGATTACTCGGTCTCGACATGGTGCCTGTTGCCGTATCGCGGGAAATCGACGGCGAAGCAGGCACGCTGCAGTACCTTCCGCCCGACGTGATGACGGAAGAACAACGCCAGGCAGAGCGGCGCGGCGGCGAAGCCTGGTGCCCGCTGAGTGACCAGTTTGGTGCGATGTACGTGTTCGATGTATTGATCGGCAACTCCGGACGTACGCTCGACCGTCTCCTGTACGGCACGGACAACTTCCAGGTCATCCTCGTTGGCCATGATGCGAGCTTTCCCACATCCGGCGACAAACCCGCGCATCTCGCGGAAGTGCCGCTGCCGCTTACGCCGTTGTGGGTCGAGCGGCTCCGCAGCCTGACTGAAGATTCTCTCGAAGAGTCCTTCGGCGACGTTCTCGATCGACGGCGCATAAGGGCGCTGCTTTCGCGACGCGACGCGATTCTCAGCGATGCCGGCATCGAGCCCTGACAGACTGCTCCAATGAGCACACCGCGACGGATCATCGTGGCACTTTCCGGCGGCGTCGATTCCGCTGTCGCCGCCGCTTTGCTGAAACAGGGCGGCCACACGGTCGAGTGCCTGCACATGAGTAACTGGGAAGACGACGGTTACTGCGACAATGCCCGGGAATTCCAGCACGCACGTCAGGTCTGCGAGATGCTGGATCTGCCGCTGCACCGAGTGAGCTTCGTCGAGGAATATCGGGCGAGCGTATTTGCGGATTTTCTCACTGAGCTGCGCCACGGTCGCACGCCGAATCCGGACGTGCTTTGTAATAAGGAGATCAAGTTCGGAGTCCTGCGCGATTACGCGCGCCGACTGGGAAGCGACTGGCTTGCCACAGGACACTACGCGCGACTGGCAGTCACTCCCGCAGGACCCGCGCTGCTGAAAGGCCGCGACGTCAATAAAGACCAGAGCTACTTTCTTCATGCGGTCGACCGCGATGATTTCACGAACGTCATGTTTCCGCTCGGTGAGCTCGAAAAACGCGAAGTACGCCGGCTCGCGCGCGAAGTCGGTCTATCGGCCGTTGCCGACAAGAAAGACAGCACCGGAATCTGCTTCATCGGCGAACGTCCGTTTGCCGAATTTCTGAGCAGTTATCTGCCAGAGGACCCGGGTCCGATCGTCACTGCCGATGGTCGGGAAATCGGCAGGCACTGCGGGCTTGCGTTCTATACGCTCGGACAGCGACACGGGCTGGAGATCGGCGGCCTGCGCGATTTCGGATCCGCGCCCTGGTACGTGGCGGCGAAACGCAACGACGACAACGCACTCGTCGTCGTTCAGGGGGGTCATCACCGCGCCCTTTACAGCCGGCGATTGCAGGCGGCCGGGGCGAACTGGCTCTGCGACGAAGCCGCGCAAGCCGCCAGTGCGGGTGGACTTCGGTGTATGGCGAAGACTCGCTACCGGCAGGCTGATCAGCCGGCCGCGGTCTGCATGGCCGATGCCGGTCACCTTTGCGTTCAGTTCGAGAAGCCCCAGCGCGCCGTGACGCCTGGGCAATTCGTCGTCTTTTACGCCGGGGATCGCTGTCTCGGCGGCGCAGTGATCGAATCTGTCGCCACTGAGGCCGGCACGGCAGGCGGCAGCGAGAATGCCTCACGAGTCGGCGAGGCGAGCTTGATATAATCCCGCTACCTTCAGCAGCTTTCCTGGGATCTCAATGACTAATAGCTTCGGTGCACGCCGCTCGCTTCGGGTCGGCAATGTCGACTATGACATTTTCAGGCTGGACGCAGTTGACGGCGACGTCGCGACCCTGCCTTACACGCATAAAATCCTTCTCGAAAATCTGTTGCGTCACGAAGATGGCGCCAACATCACGCCCGACGACATTACAGCGCTCGCAAACTGGGATCCAAAGGCCGACCCGAGTCAGGAAATCGCGTTCACGCCGGCGCGCGTGATCCTGCAGGACTTCACCGGCGTGCCTGCAGTCGTCGACCTCGCCGCGATGCGCGAAGCGGTCGTGCGACTCGGCGGCGACGCGAGTGCCATCAACCCGCTCTCGCCGGCGGAACTCGTCATCGACCACTCGGTCCAGGTCGACAACTTCGGCACCGCGGACGCGCTTGCGAGAAACAATGCAATCGAATTCGAGCGTAATCAGGAACGCTACAGCTTTCTGCGCTGGGGCCAGAGCGCATTCGAGAACTTCAGGGTCGTGCCGCCCAATACCGGCATCGTTCACCAGGTGAACCTCGAGTATCTCAGCCGCGTCGTATTCGATGTTGAACGTGACGGCACGAGGCTCGCCTACCCCGACACGCTCGTCGGGACGGATTCGCACACCACAATGATCAATGGACTTGGTATCCTCGGCTGGGGTGTCGGCGGTATCGAAGCGGAGGCCGCGATGCTCGGCCAGCCCGTGACGATGCTGATACCGCATGTCGTCGGCTTCGAATTGAAGGGCCGACTCGCCGAGGGTGCGACGGCGACCGATCTCGTACTGACCGTCACCGAGATGCTGCGCGAACACGGCGTTGTCGGGAAATTCGTCGAGTTTTTCGGCGATGGTCTCGATCATCTGCCATTGGCTGATCGCGCTACGCTCGGGAACATGTCACCTGAATTCGGCAGCACGTGCGCCGTGTTTCCGATCGACAACGAAACGCTGCGCTACCTCGAGCTCTCAGGCCGCTCGCCCGAACTGGTACAGCTGGTCGAGACTTATGCCAGGGAACAAGGCCTGTGGCGCGCGGATAATGCACGTTACACGAGCGTTCTGTCACTCGACCTCGCAACGGTGGAGCCCAGTATTGCCGGCCCGCGCAGACCACAGGAAAGAATCTCGCTGAGTGACGCGGCGAGTACTGCCGAAAAGCTGCTCGAGGGATCGCAGAAACGGGCAGGTTTCGAGCACGAAGGCCAGACTGTCGAGCTCGAGGATGGCGCCGTCGTCATCGCGGCCATCACGAGCTGTACCAACACGTCGAATCCGGCGGTCATGGTCGGCGCCGGATTGCTTGCCCGCAATGCCGCCGCGCGCGGACTCCAGCGCAAACCGTGGGTCAAGACCAGTCTCGCGCCGGGATCGAAAGTCGTTACGGATTACCTGACGCAGTGCGATCTGCTCGATGACCTCGAAGCACTCGGCTTCAATGTCGTCGGTTACGGCTGTACGACCTGCATCGGCAATTCCGGCCCGTTGCCGCAGCCCGTGTCGGACGCCATCACATCCGGCGACCTCGTTGTCTGCTCCGTGCTCTCGGGCAACAGAAATTTCGAAGGGCGTATCCATCCGCTCGTGCGGATGAATTTTCTCGCCTCACCGCCGCTGGTCGTCGCCTACGCCCTTGCCGGCAATTTGAAGGTCGATTTGTATAAAGACCCGCTCGGGGAAGATCAAAACGGCGAGCCGGTCTATCTGAAGGACATCTGGCCGACTTCCGTGGAAATTCACGATCTCATTGCCGCTAACGTGACTTCAGAAATGTTTTCTGCGAGCTACGCCGGTGTGTTCGACGGTGACGCCAACTGGAACTCGCTCAAAGTGCCAACGGGGGAAACCTTTACGTTTGACGACGCATCCACCTACATCAAGAACCCACCATATTTCGACGGCATGACGCTCGAAACGCGGGCGCCGGAAGATATCCACGGCGCGCGTGTCCTTGCTTTGCTCGGTGACATGGTGACGACTGACCATATCTCACCGGCAGGCAGCATTGCCGTCGACAGCCCGGCCGGAGACTATCTGCGCGAACGCGGAGTCGAGCCTAAGGACTTCAACTCCTATGGATCGCGACGCGGCAATCACGAGGTCATGGTCCGGGGCACCTTTGCCAACATCCGTCTGCGCAACCAGCTCGCACCAGGCACCGAAGGCGGTATCACGATTCACCTGCCGACCGGCGAACAGACGTCGATCTACGAGGCGTCAATGCGATATCAGGCCAGCAATACGCCGTTGATCGTTCTGGCCGGCAAGGAATACGGTGCAGGATCGTCGCGCGACTGGGCGGCCAAGGGAACGAAGCTGCTCGGTATTTCGGCAGTGATTGCGGAATCGTATGAGCGAATTCATCGTTCGAACCTGATCGGCATGGGCGTATTGCCACTGCAGTTCAGGGACGGCGATTCGGCAGCTTCACTCGGACTGACGGGTCAGGAGACTTTCGATATCAGCGGTCTGGGTAAGGAACGGACCGATTCCGTCACCGTGACCGCCACAGCACCCGATGGTGGCACGAAGACCTTCGAGGCACGCGTCCGCATCGACACACCAAAGGAACAGGAATACTACGTCCACGGCGGAATTCTGCAATACGTGCTTCGCCAGCTGGTTGGCGCTGCTGCCTGAACGCGCGGCGCCGGCACTCGGGAATTCCAGTCACATGCCCTCCGGACCAGACCTCTCACGACTGCGGCCTCGCTTACCCGAACGCGTGCCCTGGCGGTGGATTGGCGCATTCGTCGTCGTGCTGGCGCTCGTTGCATGCACCTTCAGCTGGTACTGGTCCCGTGAACCCGATTCCGGCTATGTCGTTCTCGACTCGCGTGAGCGCCCATTCGTTACGGGCTACGCGACAGTGGAAAGCACCATCAGGACGTGTGGCTGGCTGCTCGACAAACCCGGCGGCTATCTGAGCAACGACATCATGCCTCCGAGCGTCTGGCTCGACAACATGCCGGGATTCGAGTTCGGCGTGCTGGAGCAGTGCCGGGATATGGCTCGCGTGCTGCGCGATCGGTTCAGTCGTTCGCAGTCACAGTCTACCGAAGACGTCGATCTGGCGGTCGCGCAGCCTGCATTCAATTTCTCCAATGACTCGTGGATCTTTCCGGCGACTGAGAGCAAGATCGAAGAAGGACTGACCGCCCTGCGCAGTTACCAGTCGCGCATCGGCGACTCGACCATCGCAGAGGCTCAGTTCTTCGCGCGCGCCGACAATCTCAATGAATGGTTTGCGGTCGTTGAGCTGCGGCTGGGCAGCCTTTCCCAGCGGCTGTCCGCCAGTGTCGGCCAAACCCGCGTCAACACGGACCTGGCAGGCGAGCCCAGCGCATCGACATCGACGCGCACGGGCCAGTTCGTCGTCGTTCAGACGCCATGGTTGCAGATCGACAACGTGTTTTTCGAGGCACGCGGCGCGGCCTGGGCCCTTTTGCAGTTTCTGCGAGCGATAGAGCGTGACTTTGCCAGCGTGCTCGACGACAAGAATGC
>JASFSB010000050.1:0-8703 GCA_050114615.1 Gammaproteobacteria bacterium | reverse complement strand
CCTGCGCATCTGAGGCCGAAAAACTCTCGCGCGGAGTCCATACACCTCGCTCGAACAGTTTTGCTGTGTTCTCGTCATCCGCCTTGCATGCAATCAGCCCTTCGCCGGGCACCGTTCTGATGAGTTGATGGAATTGCCACAGAATCGAGTCGAGATCCGGGTAGATGTCAGCGTGGTCATACTCGATATTGGTAATCGCAAGCGTTCGCGGCCGGTAATGCACAAACTTCGCGCGCTTGTCGAAAAACGCCGTGTCGTACTCGTCTGCCTCCACCACGAAATAGCGCGAATCGCTCAGGCGCGCCGAAATGCCGAAATTGTTGGGGACGCCGCCGATCAGAAACCCGGGCTCGAGCCCTGCGCACTCGAGTATCCAGGCGAGCATGCTCGTCGTCGTCGTTTTGCCGTGGGTACCTGCAACGGCAAGCACCCACTTTTCCTGCAGGACGTTGTTGGCCAGCCACTGCGGCCCTGAGTAGTAAGGAATCTCCGAATTCAGCAACCGCTCCACGGCCGGGTTTCCGCGGCTGAGCACGTTGCCGACGATGACGCAGTCGATGTCGTCGCCATATTCGACCGACTCGTAACCTTCCTGCAGCCTGATGCCGAGCTTCCGCAGCTGAGTGCTCATGGGCGGATAGACGTTCTCGTCTGATCCCGAGACATGGTGTCCCGCGGACTTCGCGATCGCCGCCACACCACCCATGAAGGTGCCGCAGATTCCCAAAATGTGTAACCGCATACCGCGCGACCTATAACTGCATCAACACGGAGCGCATGACGTAATCGCGTCTGTAATAATGCTGTGACTGTGAACCATATAGAGCGACGATTGCCTTGCCGGATATCGAATTGATCGAAACAGCCTCAGAGCTGGATTCCCTTTGCGGCACTCTCGAGAAGGCAGAACTCGTCGCCCTGGACACTGAATTCGTTCGCGAAAGCACCTATTTCGCGGAATTGTGTCTGATTCAGCTTGCTATCGACAAGCGCATCGTGTGCATCGACTGCTGCGCCAACCTCGAACTCGGACGCCTTTTCGAATGCCTGTTCAGTCCCGCCGTGCGTCTCGTCGCTCACAGCGGCCGACAGGATATCGAGCTGCTGCAACAGGCTGCGGGCCAGCTGCCTGCATTACTGATCGACACGCAGATTGCCGCCGGACTGCTGGGTCATGCACCGCAGATCGGGCTGCAGGAGATCCTGCTGGCACGGCTCGGCGTGGAAATCGAAAAAACGATGGCGCGCACAGACTGGCGCCGGCGGCCGATCAGCCATTCGGCGCTCAGCTACGCGGCGACCGACGTCGAGTACCTGCTGCCACTGTGGCGTTCGCTTGCCGAGGAACTGAATGAGAAAAATCGCACGGCGTGGTTCGAAGAGGACTGTGCTCGCGCACTGAGCGTCGAACTGGAGCCGAGCCTCGTCCTGCTGTATCAGCGCACGCGTGGAACGGGCCGGCTGCGCGGTCGCCAGATCGGCGCGGCACTCGCGTTACTCGCCTGGCGCGAAGCCAGGGCGCGTGCGGCAAACCGCCCGCGGCGCTGGATCCTCAGAGACGACGTGCTGGTCGAAATTGCGCGCTCGGCGCCGACGAACGCGGGCGAGCTCAATGCGATCCAGGGCATCAGCCCGAAAACAGCCGGTCGCTACGGCGAGCATCTGCTCGACGCGCTGGCCAAAGCCGAGACGAAGCGGTTCATGCGCCTTGCCGATGAATGCATGCCCGCTCCGCGCCCTGACGCGCACGAACTCAAGGCGCTGCAGAGCCGTGTCCGCGGAATCGCGAACGAGCTCGGCATCGAGCCGGAGATCATAGCGACGCGGCGCGACCTCGTCGCCACGGTTCTCGGTTCGCCGCCGCCACACATCGCCGGGGGCTGGCGCAGCAAGGTGCTGGCCGCCGCCGCGTGAGCCGCGCTCAGGTTCCGAGCGTTTCCTTCAGATCGGCATATACGCGCTCGACCGGGCCGTCTGCTGCCACGGTTCGCAGCAAACCATTGTCGCGATAATGATCGATCAGCGGCGCCGTCTGAGAAGAATAGACTTCGAGGCGATTGCGAATCGTCGATTCGTTGTCATCGGCCCGTTGTATCAGCTCACCACCGGCTGCAATGCATTCGTCCAGCTCTGCCTGTGGCGAGAAATAGATGTTGAGCAGCTTGCCGGTCTTCGAGCAGGTGCGTCGGCCAGTCAGGCGCTTCATCAGAATATCGAACGGCACATCCATCAGCACGGCTGCGTCGATCGCGATGCGGCGCCGCTCGAGCACCTGATCGAGATCCTGAGCCTGCGCCGGATTTCGGGGATAGCCGTCGAGGACGAAGCCGTCGTCTGCATCCGGCGATCCGATGCGCTGTTCAATCAGGCCAAGCACGATGTCATCGGAGACGAGCTCGCCGGCATCCATCGTCGCTTTTGCCAGCTTGCCGAGTTCCGTGCCGGCCGCCACGGCAGCGCGCAGCAGGTCGCCGGTGGACACCTGTGGCCAGCCGAATTCTTCCTGCAAGCGGTGCGCCTGTGTTCCCTTGCCCGACCCGGGCGCTCCCAGCAAAACGATTCTCATGATTGGTCACTCCGCGCGTCCTGTCCCGGCGCTGCAGGCTAAACTAGCCTCCTGCCCATGGACCGTCAAACGCCCATTGTCAGCACAACCGTTCTCGCTGACCGAAGCCGCTGGTATTCTCGAACCGAAATCAGCCGCGGCGACTTTGCCCGGGACTCGGAGGCAACGTGAAGAAAAATGCTTTTTACGCCCAGTCGGGCGGTGTCACTTCCGTCATCAACACCACGGCCTGCGGCGTCATAGAGACTGCGCGGCGTAAGCATCGGCACATCGGCAAGGTGTACGCCGGACGCAACGGAATCATCGGCGCCCTTGTCGAAGACATGATCGACACGAGTGCCGAGTCGGCGCGTTCGATCGCCGCCCTGCGGCACACACCGGGCGGCGCATTCGGGTCTGCCCGCTACAAACTCAGAGGCCTCGAAGAAAACCGCGCGCAGTACGAGCGCCTGATCCAGGTTTTCCAGGCACACGACATCGGCTACTTCTTCTACAACGGCGGTGGTGACTCGATGGACACGGCCAACAAGGTCGCTCAGCTTGCGCGCCGGGAAAAGCTCGACATTCGCTGCATCGGCGTCCCGAAGACAGTCGACAACGATCTGCCCGTGACAGACAACTGTCCCGGATTCGGCTCAGTCGCGAAATACATCGCCGTATCGACGAAAGAGGCTGCGCTCGATGTCGCCTCGATGGCGAAGACATCGACGAAGGTCTTCATTCTGGAAGTCATGGGCCGGCATGCGGGCTGGATCGCCGCCGCCGGCGGCCTGGCAGGAAACTCTGCGGCAGAAGCGCCGCACATCATTCTGTTTCCGGAAATTCCGTTCGATCGCAAGGCGTTCCTGAACCGCGTGACTGAATCCGTCCGGCGCTACGAATACTGCGTGGTCGTGGTTTCCGAGGGCACACGCAATCCCGATGGCAGCTTTCTCGCCGAATCCGGCCTGAAGGACGCTTTCGGCCACAGTCAGCTCGGCGGCGTGGCGGCCAACCTGGCGCAGCTCGTCGCGAGCGAACTGGGGCTCAAGTATCACTACGCGATTGCGGATTATCTGCAGCGCTCGGCGCGGCATCTTGCCTCCAAGACCGATGTCGAGCAGGCCTACGCCGTTGGCAAAGCCGCTGTCGAGCTGGCGGTGGCAGGCGAAACGGCCGTCATGCCCACGATCGTGCGCAAATCCTCCAGGCCGTATCGGTGGAGCATCGGGAAGGTGGCGCTGAGCCGGGTCGCCAACAAGGAAAAAATGATGCCCAGGCGCTTCATCAGCAAGGACGGGTTTGGCATCACCGCAGCCTGCCGACAGTACCTCGAACCGCTGATCCGCGGGGAAGACTATCCGCCGTATCGCAACGGACTGCCGCGCTACGTCACGCTTCGCAACAAGCCGGTTGTCGCTAAGCTCAACGAACCGTTTGTGCTAGAATAGCGGCCTTTTCGCGGCTCACAGCAGCGAAAATACAAATAAAATCATTAAGTTAGCTGAACCTTCCGGCGCCGGCCGCGAAGGGGAATCAGTCTGATCGATAAAACGTGCCGGGGACGCCCGTCGGGGCGGGGCACACTTCGACCCGCGGAGGGAATTAGATGAGTTCCGAGATTGCACTTTGGCTCTCGCTGGGTGCTGCCGTGCTGGCAGTGCTGTACGGTATGTTTTCAGTCAGCTGGGTACTGGGCAGATCAAGCGGCACTGCTCGCATGATCGAAATCGCCGGCGCCGTGCAGGAAGGTGCCAAGGCGTACATGAACCGTCAGTACTTCACGATCGCCACCGTCGGTTTCGTGCTTTTCTTCGTCCTCGGCTTCGCGCTCGGCTGGCTCACGGCGATCGGTTTTGCAATCGGCGCTGTATTTTCCGGCCTCGCCGGGTACATCGGCATGTTCGTTTCCGTCCGTGCCAATGTCCGCACCGCACAGGCGGCGACCGAAGGCATCAATCCGGCACTGAAGATCGCATTCCGCGGTGGAGCGGTAACCGGGCTGCTCGTCGTCGGACTCGGGCTGCTCGGCGTCGCCGGTTACTACACGATCCTCGAATTTGCCGGGCATGCCGAGGAAGAAATCCTGGAAGCGCTCGTAGGGCTGGCTTTCGGCGGCTCGCTGATATCGATATTTGCGCGCCTCGGCGGCGGCATATTCACGAAGGGCGCCGATGTCGGCGCCGATCTCGTGGGCAAGGTCGAGGCAGGCATTCCGGAAGACGATCCACGCAACCCGGCGGTGATCGCGGACAACGTCGGCGACAACGTCGGTGATTGTGCCGGCATGGCAGCTGACCTGTTCGAAACATATGCCGTAACCGTGATCGCAACGATGCTGCTCGGCGGACTGACGGCCGCCACACTCGGACCCAACGCCGTGCTGTACCCGATCGTACTCGGCGGTGTATCGATCATTGCTTCGATCATCGGTACGTTCTTCGTCAGCACGAACTCCGGCAAGATCATGGCCGCCCTGTACAAGGGCGTAATCGTCTCCGGCATCATCGCGGCCATTGCCTTTTATCCGGTCACGACGATGTTCATGGGCGCAGGCGCCATGAATCTTTATGGCGCAGCCCTGATCGGACTCGTGCTGACTGCCGCGATGGTCGTCATTACCGAGTACTACACGGGTACCGAATTCAGCCCGGTCAGGACAATTGCTGAAGCTTCTCAGACCGGGCATGCGACGAATATCATCGCCGGACTCGGCGTCTCTATGAAGTCGACGGCACTGCCTGTGCTGGCCGTGTGCCTGTCCATCTGGGGCGCGTACGAGCTCGCCGGCCTTTATGGCATCGCGATTGCGGCCACGTCGATGCTGTCGATGACCGGCATGATCGTCGCGCTCGATGCGTTCGGCCCGATTACGGACAATGCCGGCGGAATCGCCGAGATGGCCGAGCTGCCTTCAGAGGTACGTAACGTTACCGATGCGCTCGACGCCGTCGGCAATACGACAAAAGCGGTTACGAAAGGCTATGCCATCGGTTCGGCAGGTCTGGCGGCGCTGGTGTTGTTCGCGGACTTCACGAACCGTCTCGAACTCGAAGGCGTTGCCGATATCAGCTTCGACCTTTCCAACCACCTCGTCATCATCGGCCTGTTTATCGGCGGTCTCGTGCCATACCTGTTCGGCGCCATGGCGATGGAAGCCGTTGGCCGCGCAGCCGGGTCGGTCGTCAATGAAGTGCGGCGCCAGTTCCGGGAGATTCCCGGCATCATGGAGGGCACGACGCGGCCCGATTATTCGACTGCCGTCGACCTGCTGACGCGCGCCGCGATCAAGGAGATGATCGTTCCGTCTCTGCTTCCGCTGCTCGTTCCGGTACTCGTCGGCGTGCTGCTCGGCTATCAGGCACTGGGTGGACTCCTCCTCGGCACGATCGTCACCGGCCTGTTCGTCGCCATCTCGATGACGACCGGCGGCGGCGCCTGGGACAACGCCAAGAAATATATCGAGGACGGGAATTTCGATGGCAAGGGCTCGGAAGCCCACAAGGCTGCCGTCACGGGTGATACCGTCGGTGATCCTTACAAGGACACGGCCGGCCCGGCCATCAACCCGCTCATCAAGATCATCAACATCGTCGCACTGCTGATCGTGCCGTATATCGTCGGCTGATCCGACGCAAACACGATAACGAACGGGGCGCGTTCAGCCGAACGCGCCTCTTTTCGCTTCGCAGCGGCGTGTCCGGTTCGTTTTAGTTGACGCTCAGCGGATGCGGCCGCTCGATCGCATAACCCTGCACGAAGTCGACACCGAGGCGGCGCAGCAAATCGATCGTATTACCATCCTCGACCTGCTCTGCGATGACCTGAAAATCGAGCTGTTTGGCCAGCCTTACGAGCGCAGTAATCATCTCCTGGTTGACTTCGTCGGTCTCGAGTTCGCGCGTGTACGTCGAATCGATCTTCACGTAATCGACTGACAGCGTCTTCAACTTGACGAACGACCCGACTCCACTGCCGAAATCATCCATCGCGACCTGACAACCGACACCGTGCAGTACGGCGATGAAACGCCGGGCGTGTTCGATGTTTGCCATGATCGCCGCTTCGCTGATCTCGAAGCAGATTTTCGCCGGTTCCACCCCGGTATGGTCGAGCACATCGACGACAAACTCGAGAAACGAATCATCGAGCAGTGACTCGCCGGACAAATTGACCGAGCAGCTGCGCTGATTCGGCAGTCGCGGAACGCCACTGGCGATCCAAGTCGCGGCGTGATTCACGACCCAACGGTCGATATTCCCCATCAACTGGTAGCGGGCGGCCGGACCGAGAAACTGATCCGGCGTGAATGCGTTGCCTGCTTCGTCCGTCAGGCGCAGCAACACTTCTGCCGCCGGTCCACGCGAGGCCTGCCCGTCGGCCGACACGATCGGCTGCACGTGCAGCTCGAAGCCCTCCTGCGTCAGGGCATGTTGCAGACGCTGCAGCCACTTGATCTCACCTTTCTCGCGCGCAATCAGCTCGTCACGAGTCGAATACACGTGGTGACCCCCACGGCCTTCCTGTTTGGCGACATAGCAGGCGGAATCCGCGGCACTGAGCACGGTCTCAGCCGACATGCTTTCCGGCCCGACCTCGACCAGCCCGATGCTGACGCCGATATCGAACGACTGATCCTGCCAGGAGAAGCGATGACCGTTGACCGCACTGCATACCTCGTCTGCGATCTGCCGGGCCTTGTCCAGCGGACAGCCCGCGAGCAACATCGCAAATTCATCGCCCCCCATGCGCGCGACGGTATCCGAATCACGTACCTGGTGCCTGAGCAACGCGCCGACTTCACGCAGCAGATTGTCGCCTGCGAGGTGGCCACTGGTATCGTTTACGAGTTTGAAGCGGTCGAGGTCAAGGTAGCTGACGACGAAATGCGAGCCGTCCGAACGTGCGGATTCGAGCGCGGTGGCAAGGCGCCGCTCGAACTCTGCGCGATTGATCAGGCCCGTCAGTGCATCGTGCGTCGCCTGATACGACATTTCACGCGCAATGCCGCGCATCTCAGTCACGTCGTGGAAGCTGACGACGCAGCCATCCACCTCACCGCCGGGTGCGCGAATCGGAGAGGCGGTCAGCTCGACCGAGAACTCCCGGTCACCCGGTTTCGTCAGCAGCAATGCGCGGCGGCCGAGACTGATACGCTTGCGTTCGGCGAGACATTGTTCGACGGGATCGCCCAGTGACTCTCGATCGGACTCATCGACCAGTGCGACGAGCTCGGAGGGCCGCTTGCCGATCGCTACCGTTCGCTGCAATCCCAGAAGGTCCTCTGCGGCTTCGTTCATATAGTCGATGACGCCGTCGCGGTCGGTCGTAACGATACCGTCACCGATCGACTCGAGCGTAATGCGCGCCTGCAGCTTGCTGCGTCCGAGCGAGACCTCGAGACTCTTACGATGTGCCACGTCGCGGGCAATGGTGATGAGTGCCGGCTCGCCATCGAACTCCGTAATCAGGCTGTGCAGCTCGACCCAGCGCTCGCCGTCTTCAGCACTGATGAGCTGCACCTCGATCGGTGCCAGCTCGGATTCCCCGGTCAGGCCTGATTCGACATGCTTTCGCAACTTTGATCGATATGCCGGCCGCAACAGATCGGTAGCGGGCTTACCGATCAACGCCTCTCCGGGCAAACCGAACAAATCGCCCGCCGCCTCATTCGCCAGCAGTATGTTCTCTCGGTGCACCAGCGCCACATCCGGCACTGCGCGAGAGAAATCGCGCAGCAGATCTCTGTTGACAGACGCCGTTTCGGACTCTTCCTCCACGCGATCGAGCAATCGGTTGACGCTCGCTGCAATATCGACGAAGTCTCCGGAGCGTCCCTGTACGCCGAGGCGGTCGCCGTTGAGGTCGGCCTTCGCAAGCAGGGTATGAATATCCTCGCGGAGCTGCTCGACCTGACGGGCAACGCTGCGCCGCGCTGCACCCCATACGACGAGAAGCACGACGCTTACTGCGACAGCTACAACAAAAAGTTCGGGTCCTGACAGATTTGGATCCACGTCGTTCTCAGTACAACTCTGCCCTAAGCGCGCTGCGGATCCTGTCGGGGCGGGGGCGAAGACTGCCATTTCCCCAACAGCACTGTTTGGCGCGCCGCAAGTTTATTCACCGCCTTCCATGTGCGGACCTTGTTCTTAGTA
>JASFSB010000049.1:0-8748 GCA_050114615.1 Gammaproteobacteria bacterium | reverse complement strand
GCTTCAGCCCGCCGGCACGATTCGCAGTCGTTTATCAGCTGCTTTCGATCACGCATAACTGGCGTATGCGTCTGAAGACCTTTTGCCGGGACGACGAGCTGCCGATTATCGAATCGGTGACCGATGTCTGGTCATCGGCTGACTGGTTCGAGCGCGAAGCGTTCGACCTTTACGGAATACTGTTCCGTGGTCATCGCGATCTGCGACGAATTCTGACCGACTACGGCTTCATCGGGCATCCGTTCCGCAAGGATTTTCCGCTGTCCGGTCAGGTCGAGATGCGTTACGACCCGGACGAAGGGCGCGTCGTGTACGAGCCCGTGTCGATCGAGCCGCGAACGCTGGTGCCGAAGGTGCTGCGGGACGACGCCCGTTACGAGCACGACCTGAGTGACGACGATGGCTGAGATCCAGAACTTCACGCTGAATTTCGGACCGCAGCATCCGGCCGCGCACGGCGTGCTGCGTCTGGTGCTCGAGATGGACGGCGAAGTGGTACAGAAAGCCGATCCGCATGTGGGGCTCCTGCATCGGGCGACGGAGAAACTCGCCGAGTCGAAGCCGTACAACCAGTCCATCGGCTATATGGACCGGCTCGACTACGTATCGATGATGTGTAACGAACACGGTTACGTGCTCGCCATAGAGAAGCTCCTCGGTGTGACTCCGCCGCTGCGTGCGCAGTACATCCGTGTCATGTTCGACGAGATCACCCGAATTCTGAATCACCTGATGTGGCTGGGTGCGCACGGCCTCGACATCGGCGCGATGACGATGTTCCTGTACTGCTTCCGCGAACGTGAAGACCTGATGGATTGTTACGAGGCCGTTTCCGGTACTCGTATGCACGCGACGTATTATCGCCCGGGCGGCGTTTACCGTGATTTGCCGGAACGCATGCCGGCTTATCAGTCCGGGCAGCGCAGCGAGCGTGAGCTCGAGCGACTCAACGAAGCGCGCTCAGGCAGCCTGCTCGATTTCATTGACGACTTCACAAAGCGCTTTCCCGGTCGCATCGATGAATACGAGACTCTGCTGACCGACAACCGCATCTGGAAGCAGCGGACCGTCAACATCGGTGTCGTTTCTCCCGAACGCGCGATGCAGCTCGGTTTTTCCGGTCCGATGCTGCGCGGCTCAGGTATCGAATGGGATCTGCGCAAGAAGCAGCCCTACGAAGTCTATGACCGGATGGACTTCGATATCCCGGTCGGCGTGAACGGTGACTGCTACGATCGATATCTCGTTCGCATCGAAGAGCTGCGCCAGTCGAATCGCATCATCTCGCAGTGCGTCGACTGGCTCAGGGCGAATCCGGGCCCGGTCATGCTCGAAGACCGCAAGCTGGTTCCGCCCCGGCGCATCGAGATGAAGGACGACATGGAATCGCTGATTCATCACTTCAAGCTCTTTACGGAAGGGTACTGTGTGCCTGAGGGCGAGGCGTATGCCGCGATCGAGCATCCCAAGGGCGAATTTGGCGTCTACCTCGTGTCGGACGGATCGAACAAACCGTATCGTCTCAAGGTTCGCGCGCCGGGTTTTGCCCATCTCGCATCCATGAACGAAATGGTGCAGGGGCACATGCTCGCCGACGTCGTTGCCGTCATCGGGACCCAGGACATCGTTTTCGGGGAGATCGATCGATGAGCCAGACGTCGGTGGAAGACGCCTCGAGCCTGAGTGCATCCAAAGTGGAACTCTCACGGCACGTTCGCAGCGAGATCGACGATTGGGTTGCGAAGTTTCCCAAAGGGCGGCAACGCTCAGCCGTCATTGCCGCGCTCCATGCAGTTCAGCACGAAAACGGGGGATTTCTGACGACCCCGCTGATGAATGCGGTTGCAGAGTACCTCGAGCTGCCGCCGATTCAGGTTTACGAGGTGGCCGCTTTTTATTCGATGTTCGAGACGAAACCCGTTGGCCGCCATAACGTGGCCGTATGCACGAACGTATCGTGCATGCTGCGCGGCGCGGAGGATATCGTCGGGCACCTGGAAGAGAAACTGGGCATATCGCTGGGCGAAAGCACAGCCGACGGCCGGATTTATCTCAAGAGGGAAGAGGAGTGCCTGGCTGCTTGCTGCGGCGCGCCGATGATGATGGTCGATCACGAGTATTACGAAAACCTGACAGTCGAGAAGGTCGACGAGATTGTCGACAAGCTGAAGTAGAACGATGCCTGAGCAGAATCTCGTTTGTTACGAAACGCTGCAGTTCTCTGAGGAACCGTGGTCGCTGGAAAACTACCTGAAAATCGGGGGTTATGATTCGTGGCAGCGCATAATCGGCGGTGAGCTCAGCCGTGCGGCCGTCAATGACACCGTCAAGGCTTCCGGACTGCGCGGCCGCGGCGGTGCGGGTTTTCCGACGGGGCTCAAGCACAGTTTCATGCCGCGTGAAGCGCCTGTTCAGAAATACCTGGTGTGCAACTCTGACGAGAGTGAGCCCGGCACCTGTCATGACCGTGAGATTCTGCGCCGCAATCCGCACGCGCTGATCGAGGGTATGGCCATCGCGGCATATTCGATGGGCGCGACCGTTGCTTACAACTATATCCGCGGTGAGTTCATGCATGAGCCGTTTCAGCGCTTCGAGGCAGCGCTGAAGGAAGCCTATGAAGCCGGTTGGCTCGGTACCGATATCAAAGGTTCCGGGATCGATTTCGATTTGTACGCATTCATCGGCGCCGGCGCCTATATCTGCGGCGAGGAAACCGGACTGCTGGAGTCACTCGAAGGCAAGCCGGGCCGACCTCGTTTTAAGCCGCCGTTTCCGGCGCAGTTCGGTTTGTATGGCGCACCGACGACGATCAACAACACGCAGAGTCTCGCATCGATTCCGACGATTATTCGCAAAGGTGCGGAATGGTTCGCCGGCCTGGGTGTCGAGGGCTCGGGCGGCACTGCGATTTTCTCCATCTCGGGCCACGTCGAGAAACCGGGCAACTACGAATTGCCGCTCGGTCTGCCGTTTCCCGAGGTGCTCGAGCTTGCCGGCGGCGTACTCGCCGGACGGCAGCTCAAGGCCGTCATTCCCGGCGGGTCGTCCGTTCCCGTCGTGCCCGCAGCCAGAATGATGGAGCTGACGCTGGATTTCGACACGCTGCGTGCGGCCGGCACCGGGCTCGGCACCGGCGCGATGATCGTGATGGATGAAACGACGTGCATGGTGAAGGTGCTGCGCCGGCTCTCGCGATTCTACAGTGCGGAATCCTGCGGTCAGTGTACGCCTTGCCGCGAGGGCACCGGCTGGTTGTATCGCGTACTGACGAGGATCATGAACGGGCAGGGTCGGGAGGCCGATCTCGACATGCTCGTGGACGTGGCCAACAAGATCGAAGGCCATACGATCTGCGCGCTCGGCGATGCGGCAGCGTGGCCCGTACAGAGTTTTCTCAAACACTTCCGTCACGAGTTCGAGTACATGATCGCGAACGGCGGGCGCAGCATCGTCGAAACCAGGCTGCCGGGGGCCGCATGAGCGCAGCGGAAGAAAAACTGATCAATCTCGAAGTCAATGGCGAGCCGGTGCAGGCGCGACCGGGCCAGATGATCATCGAGGTGACGGATGCGGCTGAGGTCTATGTGCCGCGCTTTTGTTATCACCGCAAGCTGTCGATTGCAGCCAATTGCCGCATGTGCCTCGTAGACGTCGAGAAAGCGCCCAAGCCGTTACCTGCCTGCGCGACACCGGTAGCCGAGGGCATGAAGGTGTTCACGCGGTCCAGTCGTGCATTGTCGGCTCAGAAGGCGACGATGGAATTTCTGCTGATCAATCATCCGCTCGATTGCCCGATCTGCGATCAGGGCGGGGAATGTGAGCTGCAGGATCTCGCGATGGGATTCGGTCGTGGGGTGTCCCGATATACGGAACGTAAACGCGTCGTTAAGGACAAGAATCTAGGGCCGCTCGTCTCCACCGATATGACGCGCTGCATTCACTGTACGCGCTGCGTGCGGTTTGGCGAAGAGATCGTCGGCTTTCCGACGCTCGGTACCGTCGGTCGCGGTGAGAATATGGAGATCGGGACCTACGTCGAGCAAAGCATCGATCACGAGCTGTCCGGCAATATCATCGATCTGTGCCCCGTCGGCGCACTCAACAACAAGCCGTTTCGGTTCCACGCCCGCGCCTGGGAGATGACGGCACATCCCGTCGTCTCGCCGCACGATTGCGCAGGCTCGAACATGTACGCGCATGTGCTTCGTGGGCGCGTATGCCGCGTGGTTCCGCGAGACAACGATGCCATCAATGAGTCCTGGCTGGCTGATCGTGATCGTTTCAGCTGCCATGCGATCGATGCGCCCGACAGAGTGCGTGAGCCCCAGATCAAACGTGAGGGCGCGTGGGAAACGGTCGGCTGGCAGGAAGCGCTCGAACATGCAGCCGGCGTACTGATCAATGGCACGGCGGGCGACGGCAGTGCGCTCGGCGTGCTCGCCGGCCCGGGTGCAACGCTGGAGGAATACCATCTGCTGCGGCGGCTGGCTGACGGTCTCGGGTCGCGCAATATCGATCATCGATTGCGGCGCAGAGATTTCACTGATCAGGCGAATGACGCTCCGTGGCCATGGCTGGGCTGCGATATCGCAGAGCTCGCTTCGCGGGATGCGATCCTGCTGCTCGGTTGCGACATCCGATCCGAGGCGCCGATCCTCGCACATCAGGTACGTAAAGCCGTGCTGGCCGGCGCGAGCTTTACGGAGTTGAATCCGGTGCGCTACGAATACTACTTCCCGGTGACGGCCAGCTGCGTCGCGTCAGTCGATGCGCTTGCCGGCGCGCTCGCCGCTTTGGTGGCCGCGGCACATGCCGTTTACGGTGGTGAGTTGCCTTCTCACGTCCAGGCGCTGATCGCCGATGCCCGGCCGGACGATGAGCATCGTGCAGTCGTTGATGCGTTAAGGGATAAATCCAATGGCCTGATCCTGCTCGGGCACATTGCAGCGCGGCATCCGGCATTCGCGACGCTGCGCGTGCTCGGGAGTGCGTTGGCAGACCTTTGTGGCGCTCAGCTCGGCTGTGTCTCCGAAGGTGCGAATGCCGCCGGCGCTGCGCTGGCCGGTGTTCTGCCGCATCGGGATCCCGGTGCAACACCGAGTGAAACGGCAGGCCTCGATGCGACGGCGATGTTCAACTCGCCACGACGAACCTATCTTCTGCTCGGTTTCGAACCCGAGGCGGATACGGCCGACGGCCAGACTGCAACCAGGGCGCTGCAGTCAGCCGATCATGTCATCGCACTGACGCCGTTCGCCTCTGAACAGCTCAGAGAGTGTGCCGACATTCTGTTGCCGGTCGGTACATTCGCAGAAACCCCGGGAACGTTCATCAACGCTGCCGGCACCTGGCAGTCGTTCGAAGCCGCCATGCGGCCTGTCGGTGAAGCACGTCCAGCCTGGCGCGTCCTGCGCGTACTGGGCAATCTTCTGGAATTCGAGGGCTTCGACTATGAGACGTGCGGCGACGTCAGGGAAGAAGTAAAGGCGCTCGTCGCTGACGTCGCGCCGAACAACCGTCACAGTGGCGAATATCGCCCGCCGGTGCGCGACAAGGCGCCTTCATGGGACGGCGTGCTGCTGGGAATCTATGACATCGACGCGCTGGTGCGGCGCAGTGAACCGCTGCAGCACACGGCATTTGCCTCACGGCAGGCTGTCGACTCACCCGACGTGAGGACGGCTTAGTGGGCGGCTTGATCGAATCCGCGACGACGCTGTGGCTGGGTTTGCCGGCCGAATTGCAGCTGACGCTGACGGCTGTGTTCAAGATCGTCATCGTGCTCGTGCCACTGATTCTCGGTGTCGCGTATTTCACTTACTGGGAACGCAAAATCATCGGCTGGATGCAGAATCGGCTCGGCCCGAATCGCGTCGGCTGGAAGGGCCTGCTGCAGCCGTTCGCGGATCTGATCAAGATGCTGTTCAAGGAAGTGATCGTGCCGTCGAAGGCGAACCGCTTCCTGTTCGTCATCGCACCCCTGTTGTCGATGGTGCCGGCGTTCGTCGCCTGGGCAGCAGTGCCGATGACCGATACATTCGTCATTGCGGATATCAACGCCGGTCTGCTCTATATCCTTGCGCTGACATCGCTGGGCGTCTATGGCGTGATCCTTGCCGGCTGGGCAGCGAACTCGAAGTATGCGCTGCTCGGTGCGATGCGGTCGGCCGCACAGATCGTTGCTTATGAACTGGCGATGGGGTTCGCGCTCGTTGGCGTGCTGATGGCCGGCGGCAGCCTCAACCTCGGCGATATCGTTCGCGCTCAGCAGGGAACGGGCATCATGAGCTGGTTCATCTGGCCGCTGTTTCCGCTGTTCCTCGTCTACTTCATTTCCGGCGTCGCAGAGACGAACCGTTCGCCGTTCGATGTCGCCGAAGGCGAATCTGAAATCGTTGCGGGATTCCACGTCGAATATTCCGGCATCGCGTTCGGCCTGTTCTTTCTCGCGGAATACGCGAACATGATCCTGATCACCGCGCTGACGGTGACTTTTTTCGTTGGTGGATGGTTGTCGCCGTTCGCCGGGATCGAAGCGCTCGAGGGAAGCCTGATCGCCGAGCCGAGCCTGATCTGGCTGCTCGGCAAAATGGCGATATTCATGTTTTGCTTTTTGTGGTTTCGCGCGACATTCCCGCGATACCGATACGACCAGATCATGCGACTGGGCTGGAAGGTATTCATTCCGATTACGATCGTCTGGATCGTCGTCGAGGGCTTCATGGTGGCCTGGGGCGTCGGCCCCTGGTCGGACTTTCAGTGGGCCGCATTAGCTTAGAGGCGCAGCAATGAATCTCGTCAAAACATTCGCGATGACGGAGCTGCTCAAAGGGCTGCGGCTGACGCTGCGAAATCTGTTCGTCAGGAAGGTGACGATCCAGTATCCGGAGGAGAAGACGCCGCAGTCGCCGCGTTTTCGTGGCCTGCACGCGCTGCGCCGCTACCCGAACGGCCAGGAGCGCTGCATCGCGTGCAAGTTATGCGAAGCGGTATGCCCCGCGCTGGCCATCACGATCGAATCGGACGTCAGTGAGGACGGCACGCGTCGTACCACTCGTTACGACATCGATCTCTTCAAATGTATCTACTGTGGTTTTTGCGAAGAGGCCTGTCCCGTTGACGCGATAGTCGAGACGAGAATTCATGAGTACCACATGGAAGCGCGCGGCGAAAACATCATGACCAAGGACAAACTGCTGGCGGTCGGTGACAAGTACGAAGCGATGATCGCGGCGGATAAATCCGCTGACGCGCAGTACCGGTAGACGACTACAGATAGACGAGCTTTCAAAAGGCGCCATTCGTTCACAGGACACGACCAGTGATAGCGACAGTCATCTTTTACGTCTTTGCGGCGATCCTGCTGTTCGCAGCGATTGGCGTGATATCCGCACGCAATCCCGTTCATTCCGCTTTGTTTCTGGTGCTGTCTTTCGTGCAGAGCGCTGTGCTGTGGCTGCTCATCGAAGCAGAGTTCCTCGCAATCGCACTCGTGCTCGTTTACGTCGGCGCCGTGATGGTGCTGTTTTTGTTCGTAGTCATGATGCTCGATATCAAAGCTGAGCAATTGCGCGAAGGCTTTACACGTTATTTCTGGCTCGGCATCGCCGTGGCTGGCATCGTCGTGCTGGAAATCGGCCAGGTGATCTGGTTCCGCAGCGCGGGCCTCGATTTTCTGACCCGACCTGAGTCATACCCCGAAGATTTCAGTAATACGCGTGCGCTGGGCAGCGTGCTTTATACAGAGCACGTCTACGCGTTCGAGCTCGCGGCCATGCTTTTGCTGCTCGCGATCATTGCGGCGATCACGCTCACGATGCGCAGGCGTCCCGGGCTGAAGGCGCAAAACGTCGCCCGGCAGGTCGCCGTTCGGCGTGAAGATCGGGTGCGAATCGTCAGCATGGATCCGACGAAGGATTAGATGATGATTACCGTCGCTCACTATCTGGTGCTCGCTGCGATCCTGTTCAGCCTCAGTGTTGCGGGAATCTTCATCAACAGAAAGAACGTGATTCTGTTGCTCATGTGTATCGAACTCATGCTGCTGGCAGTCAACTTCAACTTCATCGCGTTCTCCCGAATGCTTGGCGATACGCTGGGACAGGTATTCGTATTCTTCATTTTGACGGTCGCCGCGGCGGAGGCAGCCATCGGGCTGGCCATTCTCGTCGTGCTGTTCCGCAATACTCAGAGCATAAATGTCGAAGACCTCGATGAGATGAAGGGCTGATTGTGGAAAGCGTTCTTCTGACGATTGTGCTGGCTCCGCTCGTCGCCTCGGCGATTGCGGGCTTGTTCGGCCGGCGGGTCGGTCGCGCCGGCGCACACACGGTAACGATTCTGGCTGTTGCATTGTCCTGCGGCTTGTCGGCCTATGTTCTGTATGCGCTGGCCAGCGGTGCGGCCGAGCCATACAACGGCACTGTCTATGAGTGGGCAAACGTCGGCAGTCTTTCCCTCGAGGTCGGATTCCTGGTCGATCGACTGACTGCGGTCATGATGACGGTCGTAACTTTCGTCTCCCTTGCAGTGCATGTCTATACGATCGGCTACATGCACGACGATCCGGGCTACCAGCGTTTTTTCAGCTACATCTCGCTGTTCACGTTTGCGATGCTGATGCTGGTCATGTCGAATAATTTTCTTCAGCTTTTCTTCGGCTGGGAAGCAGTCGGCGTCGTGTCTTATCTGTTGATCGGGTTCTGGTACAAACGCCCGACAGCCATCTTCGCCAACATGAAGGCG
>JASFSB010000048.1:0-8815 GCA_050114615.1 Gammaproteobacteria bacterium | reverse complement strand
GCGGATCTTCGGTCCCTGCAGATCTCCCATGATCCCGACGTCGTGACCGAGCCCGGCGGAGACGTCACGGATTCGACGTACCCGCGTCTCCCGGTCCTGTGCATTGCCGTGGGAAAAGTTGATCCGCAGACAATCGGCGCCGGCGCGAATGAGTTCCGCAAGGACCGTCGGGTCATCGGTAGCGGGTCCGACCGTAGCGACGATTTTCGTGCGTCTGCGCTGCGGTTCACCAAAGCCGTTCAGCGGGTTGGCACTGATTTGGCGGCGTTCCTGCTTCACACGTGACATAGGATGAGCCTGAAATCATTGACGTTCGTTCGCGTGGGTCCGGTCATCATCAGCGCGTCCGTCGCTTCGAAGAAAGTGTAACAATCGTTCGCATCCTGACAGGCAGCCAGCTCGATGCCTCGATTGCGCGCAGCGGCGACATCGCCCGGTCGCAGCCACGCGCCGGCGTGGCCACCGTGGCCGTCGATCCCGTCGGTATCGGCAGCGAGTGCGAAGACGCCGGCCTGATCGTGCAGGCGTTCTGCGACACCTGCGAGGTACTCGAGATTGCGTCCGCCACGGCCGCCGGAACCGCGAATGACGACACGTGTTTCGCCGCCGGAGAGAAGCGCCAGCGACCTGCCGCATCCACTTGCGTGCAGCGCCATTTCAGCGTGCGCGATGCCCAGCGATCGCGCCTCTTCATCGAGGTCGTCGCCAAGATACTGCACAGTCCAGCCTTCGTGTTCCAGCAGCCTGCGCGCAGCAGCAAGCGCCGTGCCGGCAGTCGCGATGATCTCATGGCTGTCCCGGGAAAATCCGCCGGTGCCCGGCTTCGGTGTTTCGAATGCCACATCATCGAGAACGACCCTCAATTCATCAATATCGGGATATTCATACTTTTCGAGCACGGCGATCGCCTGTCGCTGCGTCGTGGGGTCGGCGATCGTGGGTCCGGAAGCGATTGCGGCGATATCGTCGCCCGGCACATCCGAAATGGCAAAGGTGCGCACGGGTCGCGGGTGAGCGGCTGCCGCGAGCCGTCCGCCCTTGAATCCCGACAAATGCTTTCGAACGCAGTTGATTTCACGGATATCTGCGCCGGCCCGGATCAGAAAATCGGCCGCTGCACGCTTTTGTTCGAAGCTCAGCGGCGGCAACGGCGCGGCTGCAAGCGCTGACCCGCCGCCCGAGACGAGCCAGTACAGCTGTTCATCGTCACCAACGGACGCCGCGAGCCCGAGTAACCGTCGGCCGGCGGCGACACTGGCGGAATCCGGCGAAGGGTGGCCGGCTTCGATCACCTCGATCGTGCCTGCGGTTTCATTCGGCAGCAGACCGTGCTCATAGCGAGTCACCACCAGCCCACGTACCCGTTCCGGCCAGCAGGCATAAAACCCGGCCGCCATGGCCGCGGCTGCCTTGCCGGCACCGATGACGACCGCCGGGGTGGGGCGCTCGATTCGCTCGAGCGCCGGCGTGAGACACACATGCGGCTGTGCGGCCGCGACGGCCGCATCGAAAGCACGCCTCAGCAGCGCAACTCCCGGATGATCCTGCGATGAGTTCACGTCGGGGTCGATGCGCAGCGCTCCTCGAGAACGGCCAGTGCCGGCAGCTTTTTCCCCTCCAGAAACTCGAGGAACGCCCCGCCGCCGGTCGATATGTAGCTGACGCGATCGCGCACACCGAATTGCTCGACGGCGGCCAGCGTGTCCCCGCCGCCGGCGATCGAAAATGCCGGGCTGTCCGCGACGGCTTCGGCAATGACCCTCGTGCCGGCGGCAAACTCGGGATGCTCGAATACGCCGACAGGGCCATTCCAGACGATCGTACCTGCCTGGGCGAGCCGCCGGGCGAAATCGCGGGCGCTCACGGGGCCGATATCCAGCACCATTTCGTCGGCACCGATATCGTTGACGGACTTCGTGCGACCCTTCGCCTGCGCATCGAGACTGTCGGAGACGACAACGTCACTGGGCAGCGGCACCGACACCGCACCAAAGTTTCCATCCAGCAGCTGTCGCGCGAAATCCAGCATATCCATCTCGGCGAGCGAGCGGCCGATCTCGACACCTGCCGCTGCCATGACCGTGTTGGCGATTCCGCCACCAAGGATGAGCTCATCCACTTTACCGGCGAGCGCACGTAACACCTCGAGCTTCGTTGAGACCTTCGCGCCGCCGACGATCGCTGCGACCGGACGTCGCGGATCCTCGAGCGCCGCTGACAGTGCCTCGAGCTCGGCGACGAGCAACGGCCCGGCACAGGCAATCGGCGCGAACTGCGCGACGGCATGCGTGCTCGCCTGCGCTCGATGTGCGGTACCGAAAGCGTCCATCACGAAGATGTCGCACAGCGCAGCCATCCGCCGGCCCAGCTCCGCATCGTTGCCTTTTTCACCGGGATTGAAGCGAACGTTTTCGCAAAGCACGATCGAACCCGGCGCAACGCTGACGCCGTCCAGCCAGTCCTTCGCCAGCGGTACGGGCACGCCGAGCTTCTCTGCCAGGCACCTCGCAACAGGCGCGAGCGAAAACTCCGGCGCCGGCACTCCCTCGCTCGGACGCCCGAGATGCGACATGACGAGGACCGCGGCGCCGGCATCGAGCGCCGCGCGCAGCGTCGGCAGCGCGGCGTCGATGCGCGCCGTGCTCGCAACCCGACCGTCGCGAACCGGCACATTCAGATCCTCGCGGATCAGTACCCGCCTGCCTTCGAGCGGCAGCTCGGACATGCGTAAGACCGCCAGTGCCATTGCTTCGTCAGGCTCCGTTCAGGCGTTGATCAGTGCGAGCGTCGTATCGAGCATCCGGTTGGAAAAGCCCCATTCGTTGTCGTACCACGAACAAACCTTCACGAGCGTGCCACCGAGCACCTTCGTCATACTTTCATCGTAAGTGGACGACGCCGGATTATGATTGAAATCGACCGACACGAGCGGCTGGTCCGTATAACCAAGGATACCCTTGAGTTCTCCTTCGCTGGCCGCCTTCATAACCTTGTTGATCTCCTCGATGCTGGTGTCGCGTGATGCAGTGAAGCTCAGATCGACGAGCGATACGTTGATCGTCGGGACGCGAACGGAGAACCCATCGAGGCGACCATTGAGATCCGGCAGTACGAGTCCGACGGCAGCCGCAGCACCGGTCTTCGTCGGAATCATCGAGTGCGTGGCGGAACGGGCGCGGCGCAGATCCTTGTGATAGACATCCGTCAGCACCTGGTCGTTCGTGTATGCATGAATCGTATTCATGACTCCGTGCTCGATCCCAATGGCTTCGTGCAGCACCTTGGCGAGCGGCGCCAGGCAATTGGTCGTGCACGATGCATTGGAGATCACGGTGTCTGTCGACTTCAGCGTTGTATGGTTCACGCCGTAGACGACGGTCGCATCGACTTCCTTGCCCGCCGGCGCCGAGATCACGACTTTTCTGGCACCTGCATCGATATGTGCTGACGCCTTGTCCTTCGACGCAAAGAAGCCAGTGCACTCCAGCACGACATCGACCCCGAGCTCACCCCAGGGGAGCTCGGCCGGGTTACGCTCCGCACATACCTTTATGCGATCTCCGTCGATGACGAGTTCTGAGCCTGCGACGCTGACGTCGAACGGGAACGGCCCGTGTGCCGTGTCGAAACGTGTGAGATGCGCATTGGTATTTGCGTCGCCGAGATCGTTGACCGCGACGATCTGCAACTCGTCGCGACGGCCGCCCTCGTAAAGTGCGCGAAGGACGTTTCGCCCAATTCGTCCGTATCCGTTGATGGCGAGTCTGACTGCCATGAGTGCCTCCTGAAGTGGGTAGAACCTAATTCAAATATCGATCATCGCCTGGGCGTTTGCCGGGCACGCTCAAAGCAGCCTGCGCGCTGCTTCGACCACCGCTTGCACAGTGAAGCCAAAATGTTCGAAAAGCTTATCCGCCGGCGCTGATGCACCAAAGCTCTGCATGCCGATGACGTCGCCATTCCCGCGAATATAGCGCCACCACGAATCGCTGCTGCCCGCCTCTACCGCCAGTCGCGGAACGGTTTCCGGCAATACATGCGCCTGATACTCATCGTCCTGCCGTGCAAACACCTCGACGCACGGCATCGAAACGACGCGAATACGGCGTCCCTCGCGTTCGAGAATCGCCGCGGCTTCCCGCAGCAGAGAAATTTCAGAACCGGTGGCCATCATGATCAGCTCAGGCTGCTCTGCAGAGCTCGACAGAATGTATCCGCCGCGCCGTATCAACGCCACCTGCTCTCCGGTCCGCTGACAGAACGGCAGATTCTGACGCGAGAGAACGAGCGCGGAAGGACCGTCATCTCGCTCCAGCGCGGATTTCCATGCGACCGCCGTCTCGACCGTGTCGCAGGGACGCCATACGTGCATGTTCGGCATCGCACGCAGACTTGCCAGATGCTCGACGGGCTGATGTGTCGGCCCGTCCTCTCCGAGCCCGATGGAGTCGTGCGTCAGGACCAGTATGCTGCGCAGACTCATCAGCGCCGCCATGCGCAGTGCATTGCGAGCGTAATCAGAGAAAACGAGAAACGTGCCGCCGTAAGGTATGTGTCCGCCGTGCAGCGCGATACCGTTCATGATCGCCGCCATGGCGAACTCGCGCACACCGTAATACAGATAGTTGCCATCAGGCTCGCTCCCGCTTGCAACAACCGACTGGCCGATTTTCGTATTGTTGGAGCCGGTCAGATCGGCCGAGCCGCCGATGAGTTCGGGCAACAGCGGCAGGAAGCCCTCCAGCGCGCGCTGCGAAGCCTTCCGCGTCGCGACCGATTGCGCTTCGCCGGCAATCGCATCAATGACCGCGTCGGCCTGCGCGCTCCAGGATTCAGGCAATTGTCCCGCCATTCGGCGTTCGAGCTCTGCAGCCAGTTCCGGATAGGCGTCACGATACGCCGCGAAGGCAGCGTTCCACTGTGCGACCAGCGCTTCGCCGCGCGCGCGCGCATCCCAGGCTGAACGGATTTCATCGGGAATTTCGAACGGACCGTAGGGCCAGTCGAGCTCAGCACGGCTTGCTGCGATCTCATCTTCGCCAAGCGGTGCACCATGGGTAGCCGCTGTGCCTTTCTTGTTCGGCGAACCGAAACCGATCACCGTCTTGCAGCAGATCAGACTCGGGCGCTGAGTTTGCGCACGCGCCTGCGCGAGCGCAGCAGCAATCGCTGCCGCATCGTGGCCGTCGACGTCAGCCACGACATGCCAGCCGTAGGCCCGAAACCTGGCCACCGTGTCGTCCGTGAACCAGCCTTCGACGCGGCCGTCGATCGAAATACCGTTGTCATCGTAAATCGCGATCAGCTTGCCCAGCTGCAGCGTGCCGGCAATCGAACAGGCCTCGTGTGAGATCCCCTCCATCATGCAACCGTCACCAAGAAACACGTACGTCGAATGGTCGACAACGTCATGGCCGGGTCGGTTGAAATGCGCAGCGAGGGTTTTTTCTGCGATGGCCATCCCGACGGCGTTGGCGATACCCTGGCCAAGCGGACCGGTCGTTGTTTCGATACCGATTTCCGGTTCGCGCTCGGGATGGCCGGCGGTGCGCGAGCCAAACTGACGAAACTGCCGCAGCTCATCGAGACTCAGCGAATATCCGCAAAGCCATGCCACGGAATACAGCAACATCGAACCGTGACCGTTGGACAGCACGAACCGATCGCGATTGGCCCACCGGGGATGCGTCGGTGCGAATTTCAGAAAATCGTTCCAGAGCACCTCAGCGATGTCAGCCATGCCCATCGGCATGCCAGGATGACCACTGTTAGCCGCCTGGACCGCGTCCATGGAAAGAAAGCGAATTGCATTCGCGAGCCGTCGCCGAGTCGGTGTAGTCAGAGCAGCTGCGCCGGTACTCATAATTTGAAAGCACTCATTTTGGAAACGCCGGAGTGACTCGATCGCCGCCCGCCATCACCGGGAAACCACCATCGGGAAACTTTGCCTGGCTGGAAAATCTAAGAGAAGAGGATGAGAATTGTCGCTTACGCGACGTGCGTCACGCAACCAGCCGCCGGTAATCTGTGAGCCAGGCCGCAACGGCCCAATACGTTATTTTGTATGCTGCTTTTGCCCATTCGCCGCAATCTGTGTTCGCGCCATGGCTGAACCCCTCACAGTACTGCAACTCACCGATACGCATCTGCATGCCACCAGAGAGAGCAGAATGCGCGGTGTCCGCACATACGAGACGTATTCGGCAATCCTGGAGGCGGCATTGCAGCAGGGCCCGAGCGACCCCGACGCAATCGTCGTAACAGGCGACGTCGTGCAGGATGAAAGTCGCGCAGGCTATGAACAGTTTCGCGCATCACTCGAACATTGCGGCGTTCCGGTACTCGTCACATCCGGGAATCACGACGACCCGCTGATGATGTCAGAAGTCCTCAGTTCACAACCGTTTCAGGTCGATCGCAGCATTCGACTGGCGCAATGGAGCCTGATTGCCGTAAGCACACATCTCCTCGGCGAGGATGCGGGCGGGCTCGGTCCGCGGCGCCTGGAAAGCCTGAAACGTGCGATCACAGAGCACCGCGATCAGCATGTCCTGATATGCATGCACCATCACCCGCTGCCGATGGGCAGTCGGTGGCTCGATGCCGTGGCGCTGCGTGACGCAGATGAATTCCTGCGGCTCGTCGATACGTTCGACAACGTGCGCGCCGTTACCTGCGGTCACGTTCACCAGGCCTCTGAGCGTGACCGCAACGGCGTAACGTACTTCAGCACACCGTCCACCTGCTCTCAGTTCCTTCCGAACAGCGAAGGGTTTGCACTGGACGACAAGCCGCCGGGATGCCGCTGGTTTGAATTGCACGCAGACGGACAATTCGAGTCACAGATACAGTGGCTTGAATCAAAATGAAGCGGTCGAACCGAACCGGCCGCAGCTCGCGCCTCACGGCACTGATTGCACTGCTGCTGTCGCCCGCGGTTGCGCTCGGCCAGCTGCCGGCCTGGCGCGCCGAGCACCCAGGCCACCCCGGGACGCTGCTTCTGCTGGGGTCGATCCACCTGTTGCGCGCGGACGATCATCCGCTGCCCAGCGTCGTCGACGACATTTACGCAGAGGCAGACAAGATCGTCTTTGAAATCGACCTCGATGATGTCGAGCCCGCTCAGATCCAGACGCAATTCATGGGCGCGGCGATGCTGTCGGGCGGAGCCTCGCTGCAGGACGTCATCGCGCCGCAGCTCTACGACCGGACGACTTCTCTGGCCCGGGAACTCGGCATCGATCCGCAGCTGTTCGCTCGTTTCGAGCCCTGGTTCGTCGCGACGATGCTGATGTCGTTCGGGCTGAGCAACCAGGGTTACGAACCGCGCTACGGCATCGAACAGTACCTGCTCGCGAAAGCCGTGCGGGATCGCAAGGAAGTGCTGGGCGTGGAACCGCTGGAGACTCAGGTCAAAGTATTCGACCTGCTCTCGCAGCGCGATCAGTCCGCCTTTCTGGAACAGACGCTCGCCGAGCTGCGGCGCGATGATGCAGCGATGCGGCAGCTCGTCGAAGCCTGGCGCAACGGCGACCTTGGCGATCTGCAAGCCGATCTAATGAGCGATTTCGCGCAGTTTCCGGGTCTTTATGAACGTCTGGTCGTCGAGCGCAACGCGGCATGGACGACCGTGCTCGCTGCGCTCAGCGAGCACGATCAGGTTTCTGCCGTCGTGGTCGGCGCGTTGCACCTCGTTGGCGACGACAGCGTCATCGCGCTGCTGCGCAGCCGCGGGTATGCAATCAGCGAGATACGATGAGCAATGCGTCTAAGCGACGCACCGCGCATCAGACTTCCATCATCTCGAAGTCTTCTTTGCCGGACCCGCAGTCCGGGCACCGCCAGGAGATCGGAATGTCCTCCCATTTCGTCCCGGGCGCGATACCCTCGTCCGGAATACCGTCCGCTTCGCTGTAAACGAAACCGCAAATCAGGCACATATACTTCTTCACAACATCAATTCTCTGGCGGAGCTCAAAGGGCGCTATTCTAACCAGGCAAATCGTCCGTGAACCCAAATCGAGCGCACAAACCGAACATCACGCCGCTCACTCGGCTTCACGCCGCTGCAATGCCTGCTGCAGCAGACGAGGAAGGCCGTGAAAGCTGCCATTCGACATCAACAGAATCTGATCGCCCGATTGCGCCGTCGTAACCAGCGCCTCGCACAGCGCCTCGACGTCGTGCTCGACCACGAGCTTGTCGCCAAGCGCGGACAGCGTGACCTCCGGCTTCCAGTCCAGCGACTCCGAGGCAAAGACGTAGACGCTGTCAGCATCGTCAAAGACTTTGCGCAGCGCGTCCCGATGCACGCCCATTTTCATCGTATTCGATCGCGGCTCCACGACTGCCACTATGCGCCGATCCTGCACCCGACTGCGCAATGCCGACAGCGTGCGCATGATTGCGGTGGGATGATGTGCGAAGTCCTCGTAGACGCTGACACCATCGAACACCCCGCGTTTTTCGAGCCGGCGCTTGACGCTCTTGTATTTTGAAAGTGCCTCGAGTGACTGCGATACCTCGACGCCAACGTGCCGGGCACAGGAAATCGCAGCCAGCGCGTTTTCGAGATTGTGTTCTCCGAGCAGGTCCCAGCCTGCCTCACCGCAGCTCTCGCCCCCTCGCGACACACTGAAGCGGGACTTTTCGCCGACGAGTTCGTAGCGGGCGGTCCACGTTGCCTGCCCATCTGAGGCCGAAAAACTCTCGCGCGGAGTCCATACACCTCGCTCGAACAGTTTTGCTGTGTTCTCGTCATCCGCCTTGCATGCAATCAGCCCTTCGCCGGGCACCGTTCTGATGAGTTGATGGA
>JASFSB010000047.1:0-8829 GCA_050114615.1 Gammaproteobacteria bacterium | reverse complement strand
GAGCAAAGCCGCAGCCGAGGGATCACAACTGCCTGAAGAGGTGGCCTTTTTTATCGCTCGGCTGAGCCGTTCGAACGTCCGTGAACTCGAAGGAGCGCTGCGGCGCGTACTGGCGAATGCGCGCTTTCTCGGGCAGCCGATTACGCTGGACCTTGCGCGCGAAGCCCTCGGCGATCTCCTTGCCCTGCAGGACAAACTGGTGACGCTCGAGAACATTCAGCGCGTCGTGGCAGAGTATTTCAAGATTCGCGTGGCCGATCTGTTGTCGAAGCGCCGGAGCCGTTCGATTGCACGACCTCGTCAGGTTGCGATGGCGCTGGCAAAAGAGCTCACGCGCCACAGCCTGCCGGAAATCGGTGACGCTTTCGGCGGCCGCGATCACACGACGGTCATTCATGCCGTCAATCGCATCAAAGAGTTACGCGCCAGCGAGATGCGGATGGCCGAGGACTATAACAACCTGCTGAGAACCCTGACGAGTTAACTGTGGATAAACTGGGGACCGTTGCAGCAGCGGGTCTCACGCACACGTTATCAACAGGGAGCAGCGCAGTTGTACAGCAGGTTACTGGCCTGATAACTAGTTGATATAACAGGGAAATAGTGGCTTTTGCCCAGACTCGGGGATGGCTAACAGTAACAAGTCTTTATATATACAGGTAAGACTATTATGAAGTTGACGGCGGAACGCGAGGCGCTGTTGAAACCGCTGCAGGCGGTGATCGGAGTCGTTGAGCGGCGGCAGACCATGCCCATTCTCAGCAACGTGTTGCTCAAGGCCGGCGACGGGCAGTTATCGGTCACCGGTACGGACCTGGAAGTGGAATTGATCGCAGAAGCCGACGTCGATGTCGCCGATCCGGGCGATATCACGGTGCCGGGCCGAAAGCTGCACGATATCGTCAGAGCGTTGCCCGATGGCGTGACCGTTGAGCTGATTCACACTGGCGATCGGGTGAGCGTAAAAGCCGGACGAAGTCGTTTCGTCCTGTCGAGTCTGCCGGCTGCGGATTTTCCGTCGACGGAAGGTGTCGATGCGGATCGGGAGCTGACCGTCTCTTATGCGGATTTGCGACGGCTGATCGACAAGACCCACTTCTCAATGGCGCAACAGGATGTCCGTTATTACCTCAATGGCCTGCTGATCGAAACGGAAGGCTCGCGCCTGCGCGCCGTGGCGACGGACGGACACCGGCTGGCGCTGGCAGACTGCGAACTGGCTTCACCGGCCGGTCGTGACGGGCAAAGCATTGTGCCACGCAAGGGTGTGCTGGAGTTGAATCGGCTGCTGGGCGGTGACGGGGAATTGCAGCTCGTGCTCAGCGCGAATCATCTGCGCGTTCAGTTGCCGGGTATTCGTCTCACGACAAAGCTGATCGACGGTCGTTTTCCGGATTACGGACGCGTGGTGCCACAACACTCCGAACATATCCTGCGAGCGGATCGCGAGGCACTGCGCAGCGCCCTGCAGCGGGCTGCCATCCTGTCGAACGAAAAGTATCGCGGGATTCGTCTCGAGCTCGGTGAAAATCGGCTGGTGATGCAGGCGAACAACCCGGAGCAGGAAGAAGCGACCGAGGAACTCGAAGTGGAGTATGGCGGCCCGGAGATGGAAATTGGCTTCAACGTGAGCTACCTGCTCGATGCGCTGGGGGCAGTTGAGTCCGAGACGGTCGAACTTGGGTTGTCGGACGCGAATTCGAGCTGCCTGATCACGAATGCCGCCGATGCGCAGACGAAATTCGTCGTGATGCCGATGCGCCTGTAGAGGCCGGCGATGGCCGTGCGGCGGCTTGAGATCGAGAATGTGCGTTGTATCGAGTCGGGGCGCCTGGAGCTCAATCCGCTGAGAAACGTCGTGTTCGGCGCGAACGGCGCCGGTAAGACCTCCATTCTGGAGGCAGCGCACGTGCTGGGACGCGGGCATTCCTTTCGTGTCAGAGATAACCGGCGGCTGGTCCGCGAGGGCAGCGAAGGGTTTGTCGTGCGCTGTGAGCGCAGTGTGGCGGGACCGGGGCAGCGGCTGGGTGTGTCGTACCAGCATGGCTCGCTCGATGTGCGGATCGATGGCAAGCGTGGCTGTCGGGCAACCGAGTTGGCTCACAGTCTGCCGGTTGAAGTCATCGACCCGGCCTCGCATCGGTTGATTGACGGGAGCCCTGGAGAACGGCGTCGTTTCCTGGACTGGGCGTTGTTCCACGTGGAACACGGCTACGTCGGGCTGTGGCGGGAGTTCCGGCGCGTGCTCGTGCAGCGCAACGAGGCGTTGCGGCGCGCGGTGTCGGAGCATGAGCTGAATGTCTGGGATGATGCACTGACAGCGGCGGCGAGCCGGCTGGAAGCCGTTCGGGCGACGTTTTTCGAGCGCTGGAGTCAGCGGGTTGCGGAGATCGGGGAACGTTTGCTGGCAGTGCCGGTGCGGCTGGAGTATCGCAGTGGTATTGGCCGGCATGGTTCGCTGGCACAAGCTCTGCAGGCAGGTCGGGAACGCGAACGCGAACGCGGTCTGACCTTGTGCGGCCCCCATCGCAGCGACATCGTGGTCCGCTTCAGGGGTGGCGCGGCGCGGGAACTCGCCTCGCGCGGCCAGCAAAAACTGCTGGCCGCGACCTGGGTGCTCGCACGCCTGGCCGATCGGGTCAGTCAGACCGGGTCCGGTGGCCTGTTGCTCGTCGATGATCCGGTGGCAGAGCTGGATGAGCAGGCGCTGAGACGACTGATCGACGAACTGACGGCGATTCCGGTGCAGATGATCGTCACGTCGATTCGTCGCGACGCGCTCAGCTCACTGGGTGCCGGTCGGACGTTCCACGTGGAACAGGGGGTCATTCAGGCCATGTAGAGGTGTATAATCGTCGGGTTTGCCGACTGTAACGCCGCGCATGAGCGAAAACGACTACACCTCCAGAAATATCAAGGTCTTAAAGGGCCTCGAAGCGGTGCGCAAGCGCCCAGGAATGTACATCGGGGATACCGATGACGGCACCGGCCTGCACCACATGGTTTTCGAGGTCGTCGACAACTCGATCGATGAGGCGCTGGCCGGACATTGCTCGGCCATCGCCGTACAGATACACACCGATGATTCCATCACCGTGTCGGACGACGGCCGGGGCATTCCTGTCGATCTGCACCCCGAAGAGGGTAAGTCGGCCGCCGAGGTCATCATGACCGTCCTGCACGCCGGCGGAAAATTCGACGACAATTCGTACAAGGTGTCCGGCGGATTGCACGGCGTTGGCGTATCGGTGGTCAATGCACTGTCCGAATGGCTCGAACTGACGATCAGACGCGGTGGACATGTCTGGAAACAGCGTTATCGCGACGGCGACCCCGAAGGGCCGATTGAGCAGACCGCTGAAACCGATGAAACGGGTACGCTGATTCATTTCAAGCCGAGCACGGTCGTGTTTTCGGATTGCGAATTCCACTACGAGACGCTCGCCAAACGCCTGCGCGAATTATCGTTCCTGAACTCCGGTGTGCGCATTGAACTCTACGACGAGCGCGATGAGCGCCGGGACGTCTTCGAATACGAAGGGGGCATTCAGGCCTTCGTGGGCCACCTGAACCGCAGCAAGACGCCGATTCATCCGTCGATCGTGTATTTCTCCGAGCAGCGTGACCCGGTGCATGTCGAAGTCGCATTTCAGTGGAACGACGGCTATCAGGAAAGCATGTTCTGCTACACGAATAATATTCCGCAGCGCGACGGCGGTACGCATCTCGCCGGATTTCGTGCCGCGCTGACGCGGACGCTCAATAATTACATCGAACGAGAAGGTATAGGGAAGCGCGAGAAAGTCAGTACCTCGGGCGATGATGCCCGTGAAGGGCTGACCGCGGTCCTGTCGGTCAAGCTGCCGGATCCCAAATTCTCGTCGCAGACGAAGGAAAAGCTGGTGTCGTCCGAAGTGAAGGGCATCGTCGAGTCGGTCGTCGCCGAGCGGTTCGAAGCTTTTCTGCTCGAGCATCCTACCGAAGCGAAAACACTCGTCGGCAAGATCATCGAAGCGGCGCGTGCACGCGAAGCGGCGCGCAAGGCGCGGGAGATGACGCGTCGCAAAGGCGCACTCGACGTTGCCGGGCTGCCAGGCAAACTTGCGGATTGCCAGGAACGCGATCCGGCCCTGTCAGAGATATTCCTGGTCGAGGGTGACTCAGCCGGCGGTTCGGCCAAGCAGGGTCGCGATCGACGCACGCAGGCCGTTCTGCCGCTTAAGGGCAAAATCCTGAACGTGGAAAAAGCGCGTTTCGACAAGATGCTGCAGTCAGTCGAGATCGGCACGCTGATCACCGCGCTGGGCTGTGGCATCGGCCGCGAAGAATTCGATCCCGACAAGCTGCGCTACCACCGCATCATCATCATGACTGACGCTGATGTCGACGGCTCCCATATCCGTACGCTGTTGCTGACGTTTTTCTATCGTCAGATGCCCGAACTGATCGAGCGCGGCCACGTCTACATCGCTCAGCCACCGCTGTACAAGATCAAGCGTGGCAAGAATGAAAACTACGTTAAGGATGAGGCCGAACTCAATGCACTGCTGCTCGGCAGCGCAACACAGGATGCCTCGTTCCACACTGCGGCCGATGCCGCGCCGCTGGGCAACGAAGCGCTGCAGAACGTTGCGCGCAGACATATGGAAGCTGAAGCCATCATTGCGCGCTGGGACGTTCGCTATGACGGCAACATTCTGCGCTCGATGATGCCACTGGAGACCCTCAGCCCCGGTGACTTCGATGACCCGGAGAAAGCCAGGCAGTGGACGGACTCACTGCAGCGCCGTCTCAGCGGCACCGTCAACGGTGGCGCAGTCTACAAAGCCGTTTTCTCCCCGGCCCCTGACAGCGACGACAGCGCTGTACTGGTTACACGCGAGCACCACGGGCTGTCGACGACCAAGCGCTTCTCGCGAGCGTTCTTTGCTTCGGCGGAGTATCAGCGTCTGGTGACCATCGGCCACAGCTTCCGCGACCTGATCGGTGCCGGTGCCTATGTGACTCGTCGTAACGCCCGCCAGGATATTGCGACGGTCGGCGAAGCCATCGACTGGCTGGTCGATCAGGCCAAGCAGGGCCAGACGATTCAGCGATACAAGGGTCTCGGTGAAATGAATCCCGATCAGCTTTGGGAAACGACGGTGAATCCGGAAACCCGGCGGCTCATGCAGGTGCGCATCGAAGACGCCATCGCTGCGGACGAAATATTCAGCACGCTCATGGGCGATCAGGTCGAGCCGCGTCGCGATTTCATCGAACGCCACGCGCTGAGCGTTTCAAACCTCGACATCTGATTTATCGCGATCTGCCGCCAGCCGCTCGAGCGTCGATTCGATGAACGCACGCACGTCGGCGTTGACGTCGCGCGGGTCCCTGCCACCCGCCAGGATCGGCTCACCAATCACGACACGAATCGTCCCAGGTCGCTTCAGCCAGCTGCGGCGCGGCCAGTAACTGCCGGCGTCGTGGGCAACGGGGACGACCGGGCAGCCGGCCTTGCTCGCCAGCAGCGCCCCGCTGAGTCCGTAGCGTCGCGACTCCCCGGCCGGCACTCTGGTGCCTTCCGGGAAGACGATTACCCAAAAGCCTTCGGCCAGCCGTGCAGCGCCCTGCTCGAGCACCTGCGCGACGGCCGCACCCCGGGCCGAACGGTCTATCGCTATCGGTCGCAGCAGCGCCAGCACCCAGCCGAAGAATGGCAGCCACATCAGTTCGCGCTTCAAAACCCATGTCTGCCGAGGGAACAACACGAGCTGAGCAATCGTTTCCCAGGCGGAGGAATGCTTAACCAGCACCACACAGTTTTGTGCCGGCAGGTTCTCACGGCCCTCGATGTGGTAATCGAGCCGGCAGAATAATCGCAGGGCGCCGAATACGCTGTTGACCCACCAGCGCACGCCGGCGAAGCGCGTTTCCCAGCTCGCCCGGAAACAAGCCAGCGGAATCAGGGCAAAAAACGGCACCGACACGAACAGATAAATCGTGAACGCGACCGATCCGAGCCACTGACGCATGCGGGTCATTCCACTTGGGCGACTGCACCGCCAATCAATGCATTTGCTGCAGTGCTGAGGTCCGCAAAGAATTCACTGACGTCGCCCGGATGCGCGAGCAGTGTCGTCCGGCCATGCCCGGTCGCGACGAGGATAGCGCGCATATGCAGGTGCCGTCCGGCAACCAGGTCTGACCATTTGTCACCGATAAACGGTACGCCTGCGAGCGGCACGCCCGCTGCGCGGCTGACGTCCTCCAGCAAGCCGGTTGCCGGCTTGCGACAACGGCAGCCTTCATCCGGTGTGTGCGGACAGTAATGCCAGCCGGCGATCGTGCCGCCGTGACGCCCCAGCTCGTGCAGGAATTTCGCATGCATCGCAGCCAGCGCGCTTTCGGTGAACAGGCCGCGGCCGATCCCCGACTGATTGCTGACGACGTATATCGCAAATCCTGCATCGGACAGCCGCGCCATCGCTTCCAGCGCGCCGGCGATCGGATGCCATTGCTCGGCGCTGCAAACGTAGCGACCCGGCACGTCGACATTGATCACACCATCGCGATCCAGGACGACGAGTCGCCGGCGCGGACTACTCATGCACGCAGTGACTCGTCGAGCAGCGTCTCCAGTTCATCGATCCGCACCCTGCGCTGCTCACAGGTGTCGCGATCCCGCAGTGTGACGCTGTCGTGCGCCAGAGACTCACCGTCGACAGTGATGCAAAATGGCGTGCCGGCTTCATCCTGGCGCCTGTAACGTCGCCCAATCGCACCTTTTTCGTCGTAAGCGACATTCCAGCGCTTCTTCAGGCGCCGATAAATGTCCGCTGCCAGTTCCGGCATACCTTCCTTCCTTACGAGGGGAAACACGGCTGCCTTGATCGGGGCCAGCCTGGGGTGCAGTCGCAGAACCGTCCGTGTCTCCCCGCCAACCTCGTCCTCGGCGTACGCATCACAAAGAAAGGCCAGCGCGCCCCGATCTGCCCCGGCCGACGGCTCAATCACGTACGGAAGGAAGCGCCGCGCATCGTCGTCACTCGCCTGATCGTCGAAGAATCGCTGATCTTTGCCGCTGTACTCCATGTGACGCGCCAGATCGAAGTCCGTGCGGTTCGCAATGCCCTCGAGCTCGCTGAGGCCGAAAGGAAAGGCGTACTCGACATCCGCGCATCCGGCGGCGTAGTGAGCCAGTTCGCCGGCATCGTGTTCGCGTAATGTGAGATTTTCGGCGCGGATCCCGAGCTTCTGATACCAGCTGAATCGTTTCGCCCGCCAATAGGCATACCACTGGGGCGCGTCTTCGGGACGGCAAAAGAACTCGATTTCCATTTGCTCGAATTCGCGACTTCGGAACGTGAAATTGCGGGGGTTGATTTCGTTGCGAAATGCCTTGCCGATCTGCGCGATCCCGAAAGGCAGGCGCACCCGCGCCGTATCCAGCACGTTTTTGAAGTTGACGAAAATACCCTGTGCCGTTTCCGGCCGCAGCCAGGCGACGCTGGAATGGTCTTCGAGCGCGCCGACGTGTGTTTTGAACATCAGATTGAAGGCCCGCGGCGCGGTCAGCGTCCCGGGTTCCGATGCGCCCGGGGCGAGCACCTTCGCGCGCAGCGATTCGTCCTCCAGCGCGTGCCCGAGGATTCCAACGCCGCCAGGCTCGCGCACGCCATAGGATTTCGCAATCCGCTCAACGCGTTTGCGATGTGGCTGCAGCAACTCTTCGAGCGGGGTTTTCCCCACCTCTCCGGGTGACGCGAAAAACAAATCTTCGTGCTCGATCGTGCGCCCGTCTTCACCGTCGAATTCGAGCGCAAAGACAACGAGCTGATCCGCCCTGTAGCGGTTGCGAGTTTCGCGGCAGTCGACCATCGGATCACTGAAGCCGCCGACATGACCGCTGGCCTCCCAGACACGCGGATTCATCAGCAAGGCGGTGTCCAGCCCGACCATGCTGTATGCCGACGGCGCGCCATCGGGCGGCACGGTTTCATCGTGCAGCCGCACGACGTCGTCCCACCAGGCCTGCTTGACGTTACGTTTGAGTTCGACGCCGAGCGGGCCGTAATCCCAGCACCCGTTCAGCCCCCCATAGATCTCACTCGAAGGGAACACGAATCCGCGCCGCTTGCACAGCGACACGAGTTTATCCATAGCAACCATGTGGAAACTCCGCGGAGGATAGCGATCGCGACAAAGCGGCGAAGTATAGCCCCTCATAAAGCCACGATGATTTTCGCACGCTTATGGTGCATCATGTGTGCCGGCGCGCACTCTTACAGGGCATCAGTGCCGGGGTGAAACGAGGAGAGTCCATAAATTCAGTCGCTTAGCACGCGCACCACCCTGGCACGAATGCTGCAAACTGACTGACCTGCGAATGGGCAATGGTCCTGTATTGTCGCGAGTACCCAGGGGAACGACGCGAGTCGTTGCATTTTAAGAAACTGAACTGATTACGGATGGAGGAAAAAATGTCGCCTGCCGACGTGTTGCGATTAATAAAAGAAAAGGGCGTCAAATTCGTCGACCTTCGACTGACTGACACCCGCGGTAAAGAACAGCATGTGACCGTCCCGGCACACACTGTCGATGACGATTTCTTCGAAAGCGGGAAAATGTTTGACGGTTCCTCTATCTCGGGATGGAAAGGCATCAATGAATCCGACATGATTCTGATGCCGGTGCCCGAATCGGCGGTCCTCGATGTCTTCACTGATGAGTCGACACTCAATATTCATTGCGACGTCATCGAACCGTCGACGATGCAGGGATACTCACGCGACCCGCGATCTACAGCGAATCGGGCTGAAGCCTATCTGAAAGCCACCGGTATCG
>JASFSB010000046.1:0-8838 GCA_050114615.1 Gammaproteobacteria bacterium | reverse complement strand
TGCTCGAGTTCCTGCTCATGAACGGCCGCACACTGCAGGAAGCCGTCATGATGATGGTGCCCGAGGCCTGGCAAAAAGACGAGCTCATGCCGGCCGCCAAGCGGGCGTTCTATGAGTATCAGTCCTGCCTCATGGAACCGTGGGACGGGCCGGCTTCGATCACGTTTACCGACGGCAAATACATCGGTGCCGTCCTCGACCGCAACGGCCTGCGCCCGAGCCGGTATTACCTGACGCACGACGATCGCGTCATCATGGCCAGTGAAGTCGGCGTCGTACCGGTCGACCCCGCCAACGTCAGGGCGAAAGGCCGGCTCGAGCCCGGACGCATGTTCCTGATCAATTTCGAGGAAGGCCGGCTGATTCCGGACAATGAACTGAAACAGGATTTTGCGGGCCGCCACCCTTACGCCGACTGGATCGAGCAGCAACGCATCCGTTTGAGCGCACTGCCGGAAGGCGCCGTGCCGGGCGCTTATTCGGACGAGGAACTGCTCGCGCGCATGCAGGCGTTTGGGTATACGAGTGAAACGATGCAATTCATGCTCGTGCCGCTCATCAGGGAGTTGCGCGATCCGGTCGGCTCGATGGGTAACGACAGCGCGCTGGCCTGCCTCAGCGATCGGCCGCGGATGCTCTACGATTACTTCAAGCAGCTGTTCGCACAGGTGACCAATCCGCCAATCGACTCGATCCGCGAAGAAGTCATCATGTCACTCGAGTGCTACATCGGCCCGGAAGGCAATCTGCTCGCGCCCGGGCGGGGACATGCGAACCGACTGCGTCTGGGCCATCCGATCCTGACGAATTCGGACCTCGCGCGGATCGAAGGCATGCACCGCGCGCATGAAAACTGGCGCACGCACAAGATCGACATGACCTACGCGCGCGACAGCGAGACGATTCATCAGGCACTCGATCGCATCTGCGCGGAGTCGGAAAAAGCGATCGATGACGGCTTCAGCTTTGTCGTTCTCTCGGATCGCAACATCGGACCGCAACGTATCGCGCTGCCGGCGCTGCTCGCCTGCGGGGCCGTACACCATCATCTCGTCGAGCGCGCGAAACGTACGCGAGTCGGCCTCCTGATCGAGACGGGCGAGGCGCGCGAGGTGCACCACCACTGCCTGCTCGTCGGTTACGGTGCAGACGGCATCAACCCGTACCTGGCGTTCGAGGCGCTCGAGGCGGCACGCAGAGACGGCATGCTCAACGCCGACGTGGATCTGGTCGACAGCTATCGCAAGGGTGTCGCGAAGGGAATGCTCAAGGTCATGGCGAAAATGGGCATCTCGACGCTGCACTCGTACAAAGGTGCGCAGATTTTCGAAGCGCTCGGACTTGCTGACGACGTCATCGAACGCGCCTTCGCCGGGACGGTCAGTCGACTCCAGGGCGTATCGCTGCAGGTTCTCTCGCAGGAAGTCACGCGCCGTCATGCGATCGGGTTTCCGGAGCATGAGCAGGACAAGCTCACGAATCTTCCGAATCCTGGCGAGTTTCACTGGCGCAGCGCCGGAGAACGACACGTCTGGACGCCGCAGACGATTTTCTCGCTGCAGGTCGCAGCGCGTCGTAACGATGATACGGCGTACCGACAGTTCGCAGAATTGGCGAATGCCGATGCGAAAAACAGTTGCACGCTGCGTGGCCTGCTCGAATTCGATTTCGACGGAGCGAAGCCGGTCGACATCGACGAAGTCGAACCGGCGAGCGAAATCGTCCGCAGATTCTGCACGGGTGCAATGAGCTTCGGGTCGATCTCTGCAGAGTCACATGAAACGCTCGCAATAGCGATGAATCGCCTCGGTGGAAAGAGTAATACGGGCGAAGGCGGAGAAGACCCCGAGCGATTCGAGACAATGCCAAATGGCGACACGAAGCGTTCGGCGATCAAGCAGGTCGCCTCGGGACGGTTCGGTGTGACGATCTGGTACTTATCGAACGCCGATGAGATACAGATCAAAATGGCGCAGGGCGCGAAGCCCGGCGAAGGCGGCGAGTTGCCGGGCCGCAAAGTCGACGATGTGATCGCACGGATTCGGTACTCGACGCCCGGCGTCGGACTGATTTCTCCGCCGCCGCATCACGACATCTACTCGATCGAGGACCTCGCGCAGCTCATCCACGACCTCAAGAACGCGAATCCGAGCGCGCGCATCAGTGTCAAGCTCGTCTCGGAAGTCGGCGTCGGAACGATTGCGGCCGGCGTCGCCAAGGCGCATGCCGATCACATACTGATTTCCGGCGACGCGGGCGGCACCGGCGCCTCGCCACTGACGAGCATCAAGCATGCGGGGCTGCCATGGGAACTCGGCCTTGCCGAGACGCATCAGACGCTCGTCATGAACGATCTGCGCAGCCGCGCCGTCGTCCAGACCGACGGCGGGCTGAAGACCGGCCGCGACGTCGTCATCGCGGCGCTGCTCGGCGCCGAGGAAATGGGCTTTTCGACGGCGCCACTCGTAGCCCTTGGCTGCATCATGATGCGCAAGTGTCACCTCAATACCTGCCCGGTCGGCATAGCGACGCAGAATCCCGTGCTGCGGCGTAAGTTTGCCGGTCAGCCGGAGCACGTCGTGAACTACCTGTTCATGGTTGCGGAAGACGCTCGGGAGATCATGGCGAAGCTCGGCTTCCGCACGATCAACGAAATGATCGGACGAACGGACAGACTCAGAAAACAGGCAGCACTTGACCACTGGAAGTCCTCTGGCCTGGATCTGACGCCGGTGCTCACTCGCGCAAAGCCGCCGCATCCCAATACGGACGTCTATTGCACACGCGAACAGGATCACGCGCTCAACCTCGCACTCGACAACAGGCTCATCAGACTCGCTCAGCCCGCGCTCGAGAATCGCGAACAGGTCCGCGAGTCGCTGCCAATCGTCAATACGAACCGCACGGTCGGTACGATGCTCAGCCACACACTGGTAAAGAAGTGGGGCGAGCAGGCACTGCCGGACGACACCATATGGTTCAAGCTGAATGGATCAGCAGGCCAGAGCTTCGGAGCGTTTCTCTCCAAAGGCATCACGCTCGAACTCGAGGGTGACAGCAACGACTATGTCGGGAAAGGGCTCTCCGGCGGGCATTTGATCATCTACCCGCCAAAGAACAGCACGTTCGTGCCGCAGGACAATGTGCTTATCGGAAACGTCGCCCTGTACGGAGCTACGAGTGGTCTCGCTTTTTTCCGCGGCCAGTGCGCCGAAAGATTTTGCGTGCGCAACAGTGGAGCCAGAGCTGTAATCGAAGGCGTGGGAGATCATGCCTGCGAATACATGACCGGCGGACGCGCAGTCATACTCGGCGCCACAGGACTGAATTTCGCCGCCGGCATGTCAGGCGGTATCGCCTACGTACTCGACGAAGCCGGTGACTTCCAAAGCAAGTGCAACCCCGGCACGGTCGAACTCGAACCTGTTGAAGAAGGCGAGGACATCGCCGAGCTGCGTGAGCTCATCGAGCTGCACCGGGAATACACCGGCTCGACGGTCGCGCAGCGCGTGCTTGATCAATGGCCCGATGTGCTCGAGCACTTCGTCAAAGTCATGCCGATTGACTACAAGCGCGTGCTCGACGAGCGAAAACGTCACGACGAAGAGATGGAATCGACGGTACACGATGACGGCACAGCCGTCATGCGCGCACCAAAGTTTCATTAGAGGAGCGTCGGGATGGGCAAGCCAACGGGATTTCTGGAGTACGGTCAAAAGCATGTTCCTTATCGTGACGCAAAGGAACGCATTGGCGACTTCGATGAGATCTACACGCACGCGCCGGACGAGCATCTGAAGATTCAGGGCGCGCGCTGCATGGATTGTGGCGTCCCTTTTTGCCAGTCGGACAACGGGTGCCCGATCGACAACCTGATTCCCGAATGGAATGACCTCGTCTATGCAGGCCGCTGGCGCGAAGCGCTCGACCGCCTGCACCGCACCAATAACTTTCCGGAGTTCACGGGTCGGGCCTGTCCGGCTCCGTGCGAAGGTGCCTGTGTACTCGGGATCACCGATCCGCCGGTCACGATCAAGAATATCGAAAACGCGATCATCGACCGCGGTTTTGCAGAGGGCTGGGTGCAACCGCGCATCCCGGCCGCGCGCACTGGCAAGCGAGTCGCAATCGTCGGCTCGGGCCCGGCGGGCCTGGCGGCCGCCGAGCAACTCAATACGGCCGGACATCACGTGACCGTTTACGAGCGCGCCGATCGCATCGGCGGCCTGCTCATGTATGGCATTCCGAACATGAAGCTGGACAAGAACGTCGTCGAGCGGCGCCTCGAGCTGATGCGACGTGCCGGTATCGAATTTGTCGCCAATGCCGACGTCGGCAGGTCAATCGACCCACAGCAACTCCGGGACGACAACGACGCCCTGTTGCTGACAACCGGCGCTACTCGCCCGCGCGATCTCGAAGTGCCTGGACGTGATCTCGACGGAATCCACTTTGCGATGGACTTTCTGACGGCAAACACAAGGAGCCTGCTCGACAGCGGACTCGCCGATGGCCAGTACATCAGCGCGAAGGACAAGCGCGTCGTCGTCATCGGCGGTGGCGATACCGGCGCTGACTGCATCGGCACCTCACTGCGGCACGGCTGCGCGAGCATCGTCAACATCGAATTGCTCGATCAGCCACCCGAGGAACGTGCCCCGGATAACCCCTGGCCTTTGTGGCCGAAGATCATGCGAACCGACTATGCGCATGCCGAAGCGGCAGCAAAATTCGGCTGTGATCCGCGCATCTACACGACGGTCACACAAAACTTCAAGGCAGGCACGACCGGCGGCGTAGGGTCGCTCACCACACAACGCGTCAGATGGAAGCTCAAAGGCGGGCGGCCGAGCATGGTGCCCCTCGCCAGAACCAAAGAAGTGCTCGAAGCCGATCTTGTGCTGCTGGCGATGGGTTTCCTCGGTCCGGAGACCTACGTCTCAGACCCGCTGGGCGTCGAGCTCGACGCGCGCGGCAACTATCAGGCGAGGCACGGTGAATTCGCGACGAACGTCGATGGCGTATTCGCGGCCGGCGACTGTCGACGCGGTCAATCGCTGGTCGTATGGGCAATCAACGAAGGCCGCGGCGCGGCTCGTGCGGTCGACGCCTGGCTCAGCGGCGTCAGCTACCTGCCGGCGCCGGGCATTACGCTGGGAACTGCGGCGGGCTGACGAGCGGCAGGCTGATTCGAAATACGACACCGCTGGCGTCAGACAGATTCTCCGCGCCGATTCGCCCGCCGTGATATTCAACGATGAGCCGGGCGACATACAAACCGAGCCCGAGATGCGGTTTCCCGCCATCGCGCTCTCGTACCGAAACGAGTGAATCGAATAGCTGCTCGCGCATTTGCGGAGGCAGCACCGGTCCCTGATTCGAAACGGCCAGATCGATGCGCCCATCGAGCCTGGTCAGTGCGATCTCGATGCGTCCGCGCGGCGGACTGAAGCTCGCGGCGTTGTCGATGAGCTTATCCATCAGTTGTGCGAGCAGTTCCGGAGAACCATCGACGTACGCAGGCTCGGTCGATCCGGTGCAGGCAATCTCGAGCGCGCCATAGACATCGTCATATGCCCGTGCACAGGATCGAACGACGGACACGACATCGAAGGGGATTGCCGAGGAATCACGAACGGCCTGTTCCATTCGCGTCGCCTCGCTCATTGATCCGAGTATCGCATCGAGACGATTGACGCCTTCGCGGAGTCGCCGCATATATTGTTGCGCGTCGTCGGCGCGCGCCTGCTCGAGGTTATCGAGCGATGTCGACACGACCGCAAGCGGCGTGCGCAACTCGTGGGAGAGTTTGCTTGTCAGCGTTCGCAGATAACTGGTGTATTCATTGAGACGTTCGAGCAGACGTTCGAAGCTGCGCGCCAAAGCACCGATCTCGTCGCCGGCGCCGCGTCCGGGCAGTCGGCTCTCGATCTGACCCCGCGGACCGAGTGCATGACCGGCAGCTCGGGCAAGGCGGCTGACTCGAACTGACAGGTACGTCGCAAATCCGATCATGCCAATCAAAGCCGCCATGCTCGCAATGAAGGTCGTACTGAGCAGGCGCAACACCGCCTGGTTCGTTGCCGTCAGTACCGACTCACTGGCCTGTTCGAGCAGCAGCGCACCGACGAGCTGTCCATCATGGTGCACAGGCACGCTCGCAACGACGCGGGAACGGTTCTCCAGATCGCCACGATACCAATTGACCGCCGGCTCACTAAGACTGGTCCGCAAACCCTCTTCGGCGATCCGTCCTGGCGGGGATTCGAATGAGCCGTAGTCGGGATCTTCGGTCTGCAGCAGGTATCGCAGCAAGTCGCCCGTCAGGGTACGCGCGGCGGCGCTACTCGCGTCGCCTCCGATGGCGCCGGCCGACGACCTGACCCAGCCAGCGGTATCGATTACCGAGTAACGATTCGAAGCGTCCGCATATTGATTCAAGGCCGCGCTCAGCGTTGCGCTTTGCAGGACGAGTCGCCCGGCTTGCATCGCGACGGGATCCCAGCTCGCATTCAACTCGACTCCGAAACCTGGCGCAGCGTCGGACACCGCCGGGGCACGGGCGGGATCCACATCGACGACGCCGAGTCCCAGTGCGCCGCCGGCCATGCCGAGCGGCAATCGCAGCTCGATAGAATAACCATTGCGCGTCGCCAGCCATGCAGCCTGTACGCGATCGTCATAGCTGCCCGACGCCGCAAGTAACGGCGGGCTCGTTTGCTGCGCGCGCACCCGCCCAGGAGCAGCCGTCGCAAGCACGCGCCACGTAGGTGTCTGTGCGCCGAGCAGCAGTACGAGCCGATCTCCATAGGGCGGCTCACCAGGCCGCGCCTGAAATATCACTGCCTCATCGCGCACGTCGGCGACAACATACAGTGACGATCCGAAAACGCCGATCCAATACCGGATCGAGTCTGACAGCTCGCTGCCGAGCGACGCATCGATCGTCCAGTCCGCGCGCGAACCGTCGATGACCGGTGCCGCAGTCAGCGACCGCACATAGACATCGGGCGCCGCAGCTGTCACCGTGGAATCGAGGGCCAGCTCCGTGGTCCGGAACTGGCGCTCGAGCGCGCCTGCGACGGTTCGCGCACGTTCCAGCAAAGAACGCTCCAGCCCCTCTCTCAGAACGCTTTCCATCTCCCGCACGTAGCGGTATCCGGCCCAGGGAAGGACCAGGCTCAGCAGACTGAAAATTGCGAGCTGCTTTCGTAACGACATCCAGGCTCCGCGAACGCTCGCCGGAGAATCACCGGCCAGTATACGTCGACGATGGCCGGACGCTGCGCAGAGTCGAAGGCCGGACGTAAGGGGGGGAGACGCCCGGCCTTCGCGTGGGCCGCAAGCCCGCTTCGACCAGATGATCTGTTTGATTAATTCCCGCGACTTGCGGCACGGGCGGCGCGCCGATCGAGGTGTCGGTCCGCACGCTGCCCCGAGCGATCCATGCGCCGATCAATCTGACTTCCGCGCCGATCGAGATTTCTGTCGATGCGATCGCCACGGCGATCGAGCCGCTCGCTGCGAATCGCCGCCTCGTCGTCGAGTGCGCCCCCGGCATCCTGTGCCCGGACTGCTCCGGACAACACAGCCAGCATCGCGCCGATTGTCAGTATTCGCTCGTTCATCGGAATCTCCTCGTGAGTGTGTAGTCCGATCAACGCACGAGGCGCGGTTGCGTTGACCCACGGCGCCATTTAACGGACTTATGTCGAAACTCATGCCTGTGCTTCGACGATGAAGCGCAACGCTCCGCCGACCTGCAGCGCATCGAACGGGAAGCAGGTAATCAGCGTCAGATAACTTTCGGAGCGCTGTGCGAGCGGCCGCGTGTCAGTGTCTACGGTCACCCATACGTCGCTGACCCGATAACGCACAGTCTGACCGTGCGGAAGATCGAAAAAGATGTCGTCGCCGGGCCCGAGAAAGCGCAGGAACTCGAAATGCGTATCACGATGACCGGCGATGACGCTATTGCCTGCCTGCCCAGGCAGCGGCGTACCTGCAAGATGCCCGGGACCGAAAGCCAGTGACTGACCATGCGCACCGGCGAGCACGTACTGGCGAATGCGCAATGACGGTACTCGCAGCCTTGCCACTACCTGCGTGTCTGCCCACGGCCAGGGGCTGATCGGCGTATCGGAAAACGCGTGTTCACTCCAGGCACGCTCGATCAGGTATTGAGCGGCCTGCGCCTTGAAGTAGATCCAGGCGCCTTTGGCTGCTGTTCCGCCGCCAACGAAGATCGCAGTGATGACAGTCGCAGTCAGGATCAGCCGGCGCATGGCATACGCCTCCCCAGCAACCATCCGGCAAACCCGAGCAACGCGAGACTCAGACCAATGGCCAGATGCAGGCCACCCGAGGTTGCCGTTCCCGGCAATCGCCCACCGATGCCGGCGCTGCGCCAGCCTGCGGGCAGATTGATCGGCACCGAAAGCTGAGTGAGCGGCTGCCCAGGTGGCCGCACCATCGCCTCGTCGACCGCAATCAGACTCGTGTAGCGGGAGACGAGGCTGTGACGCAGCGCCGTGGTGACGACAGCATCGTAGACCGGATCGCCGGATTCGCGCCGATGCCGATTCTCGAGCAGCGCCGCGATTCGCTCGCTCGCCCAGCGCCTGCCGACGCCAGGCAACTCGGAGGCTGTCGTCGTTTGCAGCTGCTGCGACCATGGTGCGCCGGCCATACGACCCGTGATCGTGAACGAGCGGGGCAGCGGGCCGTGAATACTGACGAGCATCGGTTCGCCTGCGAACAGGTCCGTCAGCCGCTGCGGATAGATTTCCCTGACTGCGCCATCAGGCCATTCGATCTCGATGTCGGTCAGCACGGGCG
>JASFSB010000045.1:0-8854 GCA_050114615.1 Gammaproteobacteria bacterium | reverse complement strand
TTGTCCGCCGAGCGTCTCGCGCGTCAACGAACGCGCATCTACGCGGGTCTTGAGCGCTTCGATTTCACGCCGCAGACCACGCATGTCGAGATTACCGACGTCGGCGATGACCGGCGCAAAGAGACCTTCACCGGTTTCCACGGCGATGCCCAGATCGATCTTCCGATGAACGATTCGTGTCTCAGTTGACGTATCGAACCAGGCATTCAGCGACGGAGATGCTGCACAGCCGGCGATGATCGAACGAATCAATCTTGCCGTCATGTCCTGTGCGTCGGGCCAGGAATCAATATCCGCTTCATCCGTCACGGTCGCATGTACTACCATACGGCCGGCGCGCGTCATGTTATGCATCATTGCACGCCGAACGCCGCGCAGCGGCTCACCGGCCGCACCGGCCGCAGCGACCGTCTCAACGTCAGCCCGCGTGATCGAACCCCCGACACCTGTGCCCGCGATCCTGGCAAGATCCACGCCGAACGAAGCCGCAAGCCGGCGGACCGCCGGTGATGCAGTGACAACCGCAGCGCGGCTGCGTTCCTCGCGCGCATCGGCGTCGGGATGCGCGTGTGTCTCGGGCTCCGCCTTTGTGAGCTCACCGACGATCGCGCCGGCGTCATCGGCGGCGCTGTGCGCGAAGACGACCAGCGTTTCCCCGACCTCAACGATGTCTCCAGGCTTGCCATGCAGCGACTCGATGTGACCGGAGCGTGGCGACGGCACGTCGACCATCGCCTTGTCGGTCTCGACCGTAACCAGCGGCTGGTCAGTAACGACATGGTCTCCTGCATTGACATGCCAGGAGACGATCTCCGCATCGTGCAGACCCTCGCCCAGGTCCGGCAGGCTGAACGCCCATCCCACTAGCAGTACTCCATAGCGCGGCGCGCCGCAGCAACGATGCGCTCCGTACTCGGCATGTAATGGCTCTCGAGTCGCGGCAGTGGCATCACGGTATCCCAGCCGGCGACACGCTCGACCGGCGCGAGCAGATGCATGAGCCCTTCGCCGGCGAGGCGCGCCGCGATTTCCGCGCCGACACCGCCGGTGAGTGGCGCTTCGTGAACAATAACGCACCGACCTGTTCTGCCGACCGACTCGAGCAGAGTCTCGGTATCCAGATATCTGATCGTCGCAACATCGATAACCTCGGCCGAAATGCCCTCAGACTCGAGCGTTCCGGCCGCAGCCAGTGTCTCAGTCAACATCGCACCCCAGCTCACCAGTGTGATGTCGGATCCGGCGCGCGCAACGAAAGCTTTGTCGAGAGGCAGAGCCTCACCGTCGTCCTCAACCGGCTCACGCAGCGCGCGATAGACGCGTTTTGGCTCGAGGAAGACGACCGGATCCGGATCCCGGATAGCTGCGAGCAACAGACCGTAAGCCTTCGCCGGCGACGAAGGGATGACGACGCGAATCCCGGCAATATGGGCAAACATCGCTTCCATGCTTTCAGAATGATGCTCCGGCGCGTGGATGCCGCCACCGTAGGGTGCGCGAATCACGAGTGGACAGCTCAATCGGCCGCGGGTCCGCGTGCGCATACGCGAAGCATGATTCACGAGTTGGTCGATAACCGGATAGATAAATCCCATGAACTGAATTTCAGCCACCGGCCGGAACCCCATCGCGGCAAGCCCGACCGGCAGCCCGCCAATCATCGCCTCACTCAGCGGCGTATCACGAACCCGGTCTTCGTGGAACCGTGTCAGCAGACTGTCGGTCGCTCGGAATACGCCGCCGTCCCTGCCCACATCCTCACCGAGCACGATGACGGTTTCGTCTTCGCTCATGGCGCGGGCAAGCGCGCAGTTGACGGCCTCGACCAACGTCAGATGACCTTGTACCGATTCCGGCTGTGAATCCATTCCGGTCAGGACCCGGCCTTTTGCTCGACGCTGCGTCGTTGCGCCGTCAAAGCCGCGGGGCAGTGCGCGTGCAAGTGGTCGAACATCGCTGCGGGTTCCTCCGGACCTTGTGTCAGATAGGCCTCGGCAGCCGCCGCGATTTCGCTGCCGCAGGCCTCGACCAGTTCCTCCTCTTCGCGCCTGGACCAGCCGTGCGCCGAAGTCAGATACGCCCGCAGCCTGGCGATCGGCTCTTCCTTCCAGTGATGCGCAACCTCTTCGTCGTCGCGGTAGCGGCTTGCGTCGTCGGCGGTCGTGTGATCCCTGAGTCGATAGGTAAGCGCCTCCACGAGGGTTGCGCCCCCGCCGCTGCGTGCCTTCTCGAGCGCCTGCCCGACGACTTCCCGGACGGCAACCACATCGTTGCCGTCAACCTGCACACCTTCGAAGCCGACTGCGATTGCCTTCTGGGCGAGCGTTACCGCCGCCGTCTGAGCCTTGCGCGGAACCGAGATCGCCCACTGGTTGTTTGCGACGACAAACACGACTGGCAGCCCCCAGGCGCCTGCAACGTTCATGGCCTCGTAGACGTCGCCTTTCGACGTTGCACCATCGCCGAACACAGCGACAGCCGCCCGCGCTTCGCCACGCAGCTTGAAAGCAAGCCCCGCTCCGGCGGCATGCGCTGCATGACTGCCGACCGGAATCGAAACCGGGAAATCATTACGCGGACCGGCGAATGCGCTGCCCCGCTCGTCGCCTCCCCAATACATAAAGAGCTCTTTCGGCGTTACGCCGCGCAGCATCTGGGCGCCATGCTCGCGGAAACCCGGCAGCAACACGTCGGCCTTCGCCATGGCGTGCGCCAGACCGATGTTGACGGCTTCCTGGCCAAGGCTCGATGCGTAGGTTCCGAGTTGTCCGGTCCGTTGCAGGGCGATGGCCTTTTCATCGAAAGTACGCGTCAGGACCATCCAGCGATACAGTTCAGCGAGGACAACGCGATCGCCTGCAAATTTCGGCAGCTCACCGGCGAGGCGACCGTCCGGGCTCATCACGCGGTGGCACTCAATCTCGAATTTCGCAACGACGGTCATGCCTGGGTTGCGTTGCGAGCTTTGCCGTCGAGTCCGAGTTCCGCTGCCATTCGCTCGCGCATGATGAATTTCTGCACCTTGCCCGTCACCGTCATCGGAAATTCCTCGACGAACCGGATGTAGCGGGGAATCTTGAAATGCGCGAGCTGACCCTTGCAGAACCCGAGTATTTCCTCGACGGTAGCGGACTGTCCGTCGTGCAGCCTGATCCAGGCAGCGACCTGCTCTCCATACTTCGCATCAGGCACGCCGAACACCTCGACCTCGTCGATCTTCGGGTGCTGATATAGAAAGTCTTCGATTTCGCGGGGGTATATGTTTTCGCCACCGCGGATGATCATATCCTTTATGCGGCCGACAATCCGAATGTAGCCTGCCTCGTCCATCGTCGCGATATCGCCGCTTTTGATCCAGTTCGCGCGATCGATCTCCTGCGCCGTGCGTTCCGGATCCTCCCAGTAGCCGCGCATGACGCAATAGCCACGCGTGCACAGCTCGCCTGGCAGGCCGCGCGCAACGATATGGCCCTCCTCATCGACGATCTTTATCTCCGTATGCGGCAATACGCGTCCGACCGTCGCTACGCGCAGCTCTGCAGGATCGTCGATCGCGGTCTGCGTCGATAGCGGGCCGGTTTCAGTCATACCATAGCCGATCGTGATCTCGCGCAGGTGCATGTCCTCGACAACCCGTTGCAGCAACTCGACGGGACAAGGCGCACCGGCCATGATTCCGGTTCGCAGCGAACGCAGATCTCGCCGCGCGAAGTCAGGCTCGTCGAGTTCCGCGATGAACATCGTCGGAACTCCGTGCAGGGCAGTGCAGCGCTCGGACTCGACGGTTTCGAGCACCGCTGCAGCATCGAAACCAGCCGACGGGAATACGATCGCGGCACCGTGGGTCGCGCAGAGCAGTGTCCCGAGGACCATGCCGAAGCAGTGATACATCGGCACCGGCACGCACAAACGATCGTCTGCAGTGAACCTCATTATTTCAGCCGAAAGCGCAGCGTTATTAACGATGTTGTGATGGGTCAACGTCGCGGCCTTCGGCGTCCCGGTCGTGCCGCTCGTGAACTGGATATTGATCGGATCGTCGGGATCGAGACTCTTGGCGACTCGTTCGAGCTGATCGAGCTGCTCGGCGCCGACAGATTCGACGACGTCCGCGTAACGGCTGCAACCCGCGTGGCCGCCGCCACCGAGCTCGATGACGTAGCGCAGCTCCGGGACCCGATCAGCGTGGAGACGCGTTGACCTGCCCGCACCCAGCTCGGGGGCGAGTTTGCGCAGCATCGCGATGTAATCGCTCGTCCTGAACTCTGCCACTGTGATCAGGGCACGGCAGCCGGTCTTGACGAGCGCATATTCGAGCTCGCCCACCCGGTATGCCGGATTGATATTGACCAGAATCACACCGGCATAGGCTGTACCGAACTGCACGGCCACCCACTCGGCCAGATTCGGCGCCACGATGCCAACACGATCGCCTGGCCGAAGACCGAGCGCCAGCAGGCCGGCGCCGAGCGTCTTCGCTTCGCGCTCGAGATCGCGCCAGCTCCAGCGTATGTTCTGATGAGGCACGACAACGGCATCATGCGCCGGCCATGATCGCGCGGCTGCTTCGAGCACGTCGCCGACAGTGAGTCCCGTCAGGGGTTTCGGCCCCGTGCCGTGCGCGTAGCTGATCGTGTTGCCGTCCACGGCTCCCATACTTGCCTTCGCAGCCGATCGCAGCCATACGGAGATTCACCTATCGCTGTCAGCCGCCCCCGGTCGCAGTGACTATTTCTGACCAGCGCTGCGGCAGTTCACCGAAGGAATCGAGCACGAGCTGCGGACGAATGCCCCCGTCGAGATCTTCGGGACGAAACTTGCCCGTGCGCACGAGCGCCGCCGCAATACCGGCAGCCTGCGCACCGCCCACATCGGCTGCGATGTCGTCCCCGACCATCAAGGCCTCACCGGCTGTTGCGTTCAACAACGTAAGCGCCATGTCGAAAAACGCTCTGGCCGGCTTACCCAGCACGATCGGCTGCATATCGGCGGCATGCGCCAGGGCCATCACGAAAGGGGCCGTGTCGAGCCGAAGGCCGTCTTCAGCGCGCCAGTAACGCGTCATGCCCAGGGCGACAAGGACCGGCGCGGGGTCGTTCATCAGCAGGCGAAACGCGCGATTGAGCTCATCGAAACTCCAATGCGCCCCGTAATCGCCAACAACCACGGAGGCGACGGACATCGCGTGTTTCGGCGCAACTTCGAGCGCACCGAATTCCTCGACTGTCGCCGGCGCCACGAACAATGCCGCAGGGCCCGGTGCATGCCCGGCGAGCCAGCGCACGGCCGCAATCGGCGGCGTCAACAGGCTTTGTTCCGGGATGTCGATGTCCATTCCGGAGAGTTTTTCGACGAGCACGCGTCTGGGTCGCGACGTCGTATTCGTCAGAAACAGATGTGCTATGCCCTCCTTCTGCAGCCAGCGAACGGCCTCCGCCGCACCAGGCACGGCGCGGTCGGCTTCATAAATCACGCCGTCCAGATCAATTAGCAGCGCCGCCATTTCGCTCCATAGCCCATTCTCGCCGTTCACATCAGCTCGCCCGAACGACACAAGCGAACGTCGTTCGTCCTTAACACTATATAATTGTTTGTCGACTGACTCGATCAGGAGGAACCGCAAGCAGTGATACGCCAGCTCGTCGTCATTTTCTGTTGCCCGATCATCGTAACGATCTCCGCTGGCAGCGCCGCACACCACTCTTTTGTCGGCTTTTACGATCAGTCACGAATTATCGAGATCGAGGGCGTGCTGCGAAGTGCACAATGGCGCAACCCCCACGGTACACTCACCGTCGATGTGACGAATGCCGACGGTTCAGTCACGCAGTGGCATATCGAAACCGGCAGCGCCAGTGTGCTGCGCGTTCGCGGACTGGATCGCGAGTTCGTTCGTCCAGGTGATCGAATTCGTATCGCCGGAGAAGTCGCGCTGCGCGCCGAGAACGGGCTCTATGCACGCAACATGCTGCTCCCGAGCGGGGAAGAAGTCATGTTGAGCATCGGAATTGCACCGCGCTGGACGGACGCCGACACCGGGGAACTGCTCGAACCGATCTATGACGAGCAGGCCCGATCCCAGGCGGTTCGCGCTGCCGACGGTATATTCCGCGTCTGGTCGACCGTGCTCGATGACCCGCGGTCGTTTCCTCTGTTCAAAGGTGGCTACCCACTGACAGAAACGGCTTTCGCGGCTAAAGCCGAATGGGATTCGAGTGATGTCGTCCAGCTTGGCTGCGTCGACAAGGGCATGCCGTCGCTGATGATTACGCCCTATCCGATTGAGTTCATCGACGAAGGCGAGCGCATAGCCATTCGCTTCGAAGAAGACGATGCACTACGTGCGATCGATATGCGCGAAGGTGCCGGCAAGGCAGCCGCCTCGCCCTCGCCACTGGGACATTCTGTCGGCCGCTGGGCGGAAGATGGCGCATTGATCGTAACGACCGATGCGATCTCCTCAGGCTATCTGGATAACGAAGGCACGCCACTGAGTGGCAGCGCAACGCTCGTCGAGACGTTTCGAATGACTGCCGACGAGCAACGGCTCGACTATGTACTGCGAGTGAACGATCCGGTCAATTTTTCGACACCGTTCGAGCTGCAGCGTTACTTCATCTGGCGACCGGAACTAAGCGTTCAGCCGTATGATTGTGCCATTCCCGGCGATAACCCATGAGTAGAGATGCAGGAGTTGCATTCCGGCCGGCCCGCTGACCGCAGCTGCGCCGGCCTCGGCCCGGCGCACGACGCGCATGCGGTATTCCGGTGCAAGCGTAGCGAGCACGAACAACGCGTCTTCGCCCGTCACGCCGGCCAGTGTCATCGGTCGCTGCTTCCATTGCAGATTCAGGTCGTTGTACCACAGTGAAGTCAGGTCACCGCTGACTTCACAAAGCGGAATGCGCTGCGCCGCCGCACCGCGTGCGGCTTCAACCGCCCGATCGAACCGACTGTCGAAAACGAAACGCTCGATGTCGAATTCAGTCTGGTTCAGCGCTCTCGCCGACAGGCCCGGCAAGAGGGCGGCGCCCGAGAACGCAGCGCCCGACTTCAGTAATGCCCGTCGATCGATAATCATGCGTTTCTGTCTCTGATGTGTTTCGGCCATATGCCGCCACGCCCCGCCGAGATGATACCGTTCGGATCGACCGCATCCTTCAGCGTTTCGCTGAAGCGGCGCAGTGCGTGATCGTTAAACGAGTAATGACCCATGATCAGGTCCTGGAAAACCGGCGGCGTGCGGTATTCACCCCAGCCGCGCTGCGCGCCCTCGTTTGCGAGCCTGGTAAACGCTTCGCGCATCCGCTGATTGGCTTCGACGCTCGTTCGTGAAACGGGCAGACCCATGATGAAGATGAATGTACGGTACATCCAGGTTTGGGGTGTGCTGGCCGGGTGGGTGAATGAAGGCATCCCTATGTCGTTAAACACCTCGGTAAATACTTCCTGGGCCTCCAGCACCGCTTCTCCGGATTTCGGAATGACCGGGGAGAACCAGACCTCACCGTCCCAGCCCGGCGCATCGGCGGTGCGACGACGACCGATGTTGAAGATTTCGAGGTTCGGAATACCGAGGGCGACTTTGTGCAGACCTTCGGCTTCATTCGCCGTCAACGGAAACTCCAGTTCGTGCTCGAGCGTGAATTTTGCGCCCGGAATTTCGCCGAGCAGTCGCTGAGCGTAACGCCAGTTGCCCTGTATGGCCTCTTTGGCGCCATAGAACTGCAGTTCGCAGCTGTAATAACCAACGTCATTGGACAGAGCCCAGCGCTCCAGGTCGCGAGCGGACCGGGCAAAGGGCTGCTGTAGGATCTCGGCAAGCGCTGGCGTTGCGAAGTGCGCCTGCAGCGGCGAGCCGTAATTCGGCATGCCAATGATGCCGAGGTGTTCGAGCTTGTTGACGATCGCGACGAGATCGATGATGTCATTGCGGCGCGGCACCGTCACAGTCCCCGAGAGATAAGCCTCCGGCTGCGGCATCAGATGGAAGCCCATCTTCGTCACGACGCCGAAGTTACCCTGCGAAAACAGGCCATCAACATGCGGGCCAAAGCCATAACGATACTCGCCCCAGGTCTCCGCTCCGGGCAGTGCGCCCATGCCGGTACGCATCAGCTCGCCATTGGGCAGAACCACCTCCATACCGCAGTGCGAAAGAAAGTGATCGCGATAGGTGCCCCATGTATAGCCGACCCCATGATCGAGTGCATTGCCCATCGGCGATCCCCAGCCGGGATCGGGAGTGTCGATCCAGACGTTCAGACCGTGATCCTGAATATGGCGATAGAGATCGAAGTAAGACACGCCCGGCTCGACGATGGCGAAATGGCGCTTGTCATCGACTTCGATGATGCGATTCATGCGCTTCAGATCCAGTACGACGCTGCCGGAGAGATTCGGCGCCGAGCCCCCGTAACCGAGGTTGCGGCCGGTCGAAACCGGATAGATCGGAATGCGGTAGCGGTTTGCGGTGCGAACGATCGCCTGAACCTGCTCCGTCGTCTCCGGCGCGACGGCCGCCGAGACCAGAATCTCTTCGGGCTCGTTTTGCACCGGCGAATAGGAATCCCGATATAACCGCGTATCCGCGTCATCCGAGAATACCCAGTCCGCGCCGACGGCACGCTCGAATTCGCCGAGCGCCGTATTGAAATCGCGTTCACTCACGCCGGGTGGTATCGCCATCGCTAATCTCCGGAATTCCGAGTCAGGTAGGCAGACAGTGCGGACAGGTCCGCATTGCTGATCTCGGTCGGTCTGAAAAAAGGCATCATCGAAACGCCTTGTCGCACGAACAATTCGACGAATGCCGGCGTCATGTCGGTACGCTCGGACAGTGCGGCGGGTACGG
>JASFSB010000044.1:0-9104 GCA_050114615.1 Gammaproteobacteria bacterium | reverse complement strand
GCTCGAAAAACCGGTGCCGGACTCGCTTTGCAGCAGCCAGTCGACGACCTGTTCCTCGAGCCGCGGGTGCACGCTGAGGACGACGACAACGCGATCTGCCTGCGACACCTTCATGCGGATGAACCAGCCTCACCGAAGCGCTCGTACAGTATCGGCAGCAACAGTAACGTCAGGACGGTCGCCGTGATGATGCCGCCGATGACGACGATCGCCAGTGGTCGCTGGATTTCCGAGCCAGGCCCCGTCGCAAACAGCAGCGGAACGAGCCCGAAGGCTGCCGCCGTTGCCGTCATCAGAACCGGCCGGAGCCGGCGCTGCGCGCCGAGCAGCACCGTCTCGCGCATCGACAGTCCGCGTGCTCGAAGCTGATTGAAGTGAGTCACCATCACGACGCCGTTGAGGACGGCGATCCCGAGCAGCGCGATGAAACCGACCGACGCCGGCACCGACAGATATTCGCCGGTAAGCAGTAGTCCGAATACGCCGCCGACCAGGGCGAACGGGATATTCGAAAACACCAGCGCTGCCTGGCGCAGCGAGCCGAACGTCGAGAACAACAACAGAAAGACGAGACCGACGGCTACGGGCACGACAATGGCGAGTCGCGCTGCTGCGCGCTGCTGATTCTCGAACTGCCCGCCCCACTCGAGATAATAGCCCGCTGGCAGATCTACATTGGCGGCCACGGCGGCGCGCGCTTCATCGACGAAACCAACGAGATCGCGGCCGGTCACGTTGGTGCGTACGACCGCAAACCGCTGGCCCCGCTCGCGCGCGATGGACACGACACCTTCCACACGCGAGAGCTGCGCGACGGTGCTGACCGGCACGAACCCGCCACTACCGACATGCAGCGGCAATGCTGCGAAATCATGTGCCGAACTGCGGATGTTTTCGCCCGATCGAATCAGCAAGGGCGTGCGGCGGATTCCTTCCTGAACGATACCGATCGGCAAGCCCTCGATCTGCGCACGCAGGATCCGCTCCAGATCGTCTGTCTGCAGATCGAGCCGGCCTGCCGCCATCTGGTCGATTTCGAGATTCAGGTACTGCACGCCGCTGTTGCGTGCGACGAAGACGTCTTCGCTGCCGTCAACGGTCCGCAATACTGACCCGATTCGGTCCGCATAGCTGGCCAGCTCGTCGAGATCGGAACCAAACACCTTGACCGCAACGTCTCCGCGAACACCCGTCAACATTTCCGAAGTGCGCATCTCGATCGGCTGAGTAAACCCGTAGGCGACGCCAGGAAACCCGTCAAGCACTTCGCGAATCGCTTCGATGAGCTCCGCCTTCGATCGCATCCGCCACTCATCGCCCGGTCGCAGCACCATGAACATATCGGTTTCGTTGAGACCCATCGGGTCCATGCCGATTTCATCGGATCCGACTCTCGCAACGATGCGGGTCACTTCGGGCACGTTTTCGAGAATCGCTTCCTCGACGCGCAGATCGATGTTCACCGATTCATCCAGCGTAATGGACGGCAACTTCTCGAGCTGCACGATGATGTCGCCTTCGTCCATCGTCGGCATAAACGTTCGCCCGATAAACGGATAGGCGACGGCACTCATGACCAGCATCGCCACCGCACCGGCGAGCACATAGCGACGATGTTGAAGGCCAAACTCCAGCACCGGCCGATACAGTCTTCCGAGCACGCGCGGCAACCAGGGTTCTTTCGTCGTTTCGGCCTGAATCAGGAACGACGCGAAAACGGGTATCACGGTGAGCGACAGCAACAGCGACCCACCGAGCGCGAAACTGATCGTGAGCGCGACCGGCGAAAAGAGCTTGCCTTCCAGACCCTGCAACGACAACAACGGCAGAAATACGATGATGATGATGCCGATGCCGGAAGTGACCGGAACGGATACTTCCCTGACGGCCCGGTAGATGATGTGCAGTCGAGGTAAACGACTGTCTTCAGCGGATTCACTCAGTCGTGTCGCGATGTTTTCGACGACGACGACAGCCGCGTCGACGAGCATGCCGATCGCGATCGCCAGTCCGCCCAGGCTCATCAGATTCGCCGACATGCCGAGCTGGCGCATCATCAGAAACGTCAGCAAAGCAGCCAGTGGCAGGGTCAGCGCCACGGTCAGCGCGGCGCGCACGTTGCCGAGAAACAGCACGAGCAGCACGACGACCAGTACGACGGCTTCTGTCAGCGCTTTCGAGACCGTATTGACGGCTTCCGTCACGAGATTCCCGCGATCGTAGAAAATATCGATCGTCATGCCGTCAGGCAATGCGGTCGAGATTTCCTCGAGCTTGGCACGGGCGCCCTCGACGACGGCGCCGGCATTGGCCCCGCGCAGGCCCAGTATCAGACCCTGAGTCGTCTCGCCGTCGCCATCGCTGGTCACGGCGCCATAGCGCGTGATCGCACCCAGTCGCACTTCGGCCACGTCAGCTACGCGAACGGGTATTCCGTCGTGAGTCGACACGACGATTCGCTCGAGATCGGCCAGCGTCCTGATGCGACCTTCCGATCGGACGAGTATGGCTTCTTCGCCCTCGCTGATTCGCCCGGCCCCGTCGTTGTGGTTGTTTGCCGTTATTGCGTGTTCGAGATCCAGCGTATCGACACGCCGTGCCGACATTCGTACCGGGTCGGGGATCACCTCGAAACTGCGAACGAAGCCGCCGAGCACGTTGACGTCGGCCACGCCGGGCACTGTACGCAGCGCCGGGCGAATCACCCACTCGAGCAGCGTGCGGCGTTCGCTGAGACTTTGTGGGCCGTCGATCGTAAACATGAACATTTCGCCGAGGGGCGTCGTCATCGGCGCGATACCGCCTTCGATGCCGTCCGGCAGCTGATCGAGCACACCCGCAAGCCGTTCGGCCACCTGCTGGCGGGCCCAGTAGATATCGGTGCCCTCAGCGAAATCGAGCGTAATGTCGGTCAGTGCATACTTCGTCGTCGAACGCAGCATCGTCTGATCCGGAATCCCGAGTAACTCGACCTCGATCGGCTGTGTAATGCGAGTCTCGACCTCCTCCGGCGTCATGCCCGGCGCCTTGAAGATGACTTTCACCTGTGTCGGCGATACATCCGGGAACGCGTCGATCGCGAGCTGACGGAACGCCTGAAATCCCGTTGCGACGAGCAACACGGTAAGCAACAGCATCAGCAGACGCTGCGAAAGTGCGAAGCTGATCAGTCGCGACATTCGGTCCGCTCCTTATTCGTCCTCAGACAGCCACAACGCCTTGAGCGCACTGACGCCGGATATCGCAATTCGTGCATCCGCGCCAAAACCGGACTCGATGAAGACCTGGTCGCTGCCTTCGGCCAGCAGGTTCACACGCACCGGCTCGACGCCGCTTTCCCGCCGCACGAAGACGAAGCTTTCGCCACCCTCGCGCGTCACGGCACCGTTTGGCACAGCGAGTGCACCCTGACCGCGTGAACGTGCCACGACCTCGGCGGTCAGGAACTGACCGGCGCGGAGATGCCCGGCGGAATTGTCGACGGCAGCGCGTACCAGCACGGTTTGAGTCGACGCGTCGACCACCTGACCGATCGCGATGATCGTGCCCGTCAGCATCTGATGGTTCGTAACGGCACGAATCTGCATGCTGTCGTCGACGCGCGCCGCGACCTCCTGCGGGAGACGGACTTCCAGCCAGAGCTCACTGAGATCAGCGAGCTTCAGCACCGGGGCAAGCGTATCCAGCGACGAGCCGACTCCGGCATATTGTTCGATCACGGCCCCGGCAAGCGGCGCGACCAGCGTCAGGACAGAGTTCAGCGCGCGCCCGGTCTCGAGGCGCCCGATCGCCGCATCGTCGAGGCCGGCCATACGAAGCTGCTGGCGCGCCTGTGACAAAGCCAGCCCGGCCGACTGCGCCGCGGCTCGCGTCTCCTGCATCCGGCGATCGGCGATGATCCCGTCTGCGTACAGGCCTTCGTCGCGCTCCATCTGCGCCGCTGCAAGCTCCTCCGCGACCGCGGTATCGAGATAGCGACGCTGCATATCCATGTATTCGGCACTGAGGATCTCCGCAATCGGCTGACCGCGTTCGACCACGTCTCCGACCGCCACGTGCAGCGAAGCGACGAGTCCGTCGACCGGCGTGCTCGCAACCGATTGCCGAACCGGAGGAATGACGATTTCCGCCGGGGCATTCGCGACGGTCAGCGTCGTGGCAGACTGTGGCGCGGCGAATTCGACACCGAGCCGGCGTATCTGCTCGCCGTCCAGCGCCAGAGTGTTCGCACCGGCGAGCGATCCGGTACACATCGCCCCGGCAAGCGTCAGTACGGCCGACAGGCGCGAATTCGCAGCCGTCATTCTTCTTACGTCGATCATGGAATCTCTCCGAGCGCATGATTGAACATTGCAATCATTCGTGAACGTTGGATCTGCAGGCCGGCCACTTCGCTGTCTGCAGTGCGTGCAGCCTCCTGGATTCTCAACAGAGTACGCAGATCGATTTCCCCCTGTGCGAAGGCACTCTGTCCCATTGCCAGCTGGCGATTCGCCAGGTCCGCCCGTTCGTTCGCGACATCGAGCGACCGCTCTGCGACAGACAGTTCATGCTCGGCTTCGTGCAGCTGAAGGTCCAGCTCGCGCAGCAACGTGCTTCGTTGTGCTTCGGCTTCAGCGACGATTCGCGCTGCCCTGGCGCGCTCGGGCGCGCCGTAACGGCGGCCTCCGACAGGCATGTTGAATGTCAGCTGCATGCTGTTGGAATAGAACGTACCGAGTGGTCCACGCTCACGATGCGGACCGATGTTGATCGATGGCGTGCCACGGCTGGACTCCTCGGCAAGCGCAGCCGAGGCCCGCGCCCGAGCGAGCTGCGCGTTGGCGAACCCCAGCGCCGGATGACTGTCATCGAAATCGTCGCGTTGTGTCTGCTTTTCGGTGAACTGAGACGGCCGCGCGTCGAGTCCGGTCAGACTGCGATAGGCCCGCGCAGTATCGAGCAGTTGCGCTTCCTGATCGAGGACAACCATCTCGCGAGCGTACAGCTCGGAGCGCGCCAGCAGCTCGTCAGCCAGCGGCAGGTCGCCCGCGGCATGACGCCGAGCGACGACCTCGAGTGTCTCTTCCGCGATCTCCAAGGAGGATTCCGCCAGCGCCAGCTCGTTCTCTGCCGCAACGACATCCCACAACACCTGACGCAGTAGTCCCGCCACCTCCCACCGCATCAGCTCGGCCGCCAGGATCGCCTCTGCGCCGGCCGTGTCGCCGAGATCCCGCGCCGCGGCCCGCTGGCCGAAGCGCCATAGCGGTAACGCGATGCCGAAGTCGTACTCGCGCTGCCCCAGGTCATCGAGCGGCGCATCGCTGAGATGCGAAAAGGAGATCGACGGAACGCCGGACAACGGACCACGCCCTGCGCTTTCGAGCGCTGCCGCTTCATTGCGCCGCGCGGCCACCTCCGGAAGGCTCGGAAAACGCTGATAGGTCGTACGGATCAACGCCTCCCAGGAGAGATTCGGATCGACGAGGATCGGCTCATGCGCATGCATCTGATGAGCTGCCTCGTCGCGCGAATCGATGTCGGCACTGGCGGAATCATCGAGCTGTGCCGACGCGTTGGAAGCAAAAGCCGCCAAGCCGCCCGTCAGGATTATTTTCACGATCAGCGTTTTCAATCGTAGTACCGCAAAGCACATGCGAGAGCCCTTGTTGAATAATCGTCGCACGACAGCACGAGCCAAACAGCTCGCAATTCTACTGATCGCGCGAATAGCCAGCGAGAAAAGAAATCTAAAGCAGCGATTCAATCACGTGTCAGATGCGAATGAAAAACAAAAGCATTAACGCTACGCCGGACTAAGTGTCCGCATACTCTGCGATCACAGCATCGACGTCATCCTTCGTCGGCGGCACCCAGCCGCGCTCGCTGCGTCCACCGAACACCGCGCTTTCGCCGCGCAACGCGGCTTCCTCCGCTGCGAGTAACTCTCTCACTCGCGCGACGTATGGCTCGTTCTCGTGTGCCGGAATGTTCGGATCGTAGAGATCTGCGACTTCCCGAAGCCGGCGCCTGTCGCTGCGTACGTAGCCTCGCGTGAGGAGCTCGGCGTCGAACGGATGCTCGCCGAGCGCTTCGAGGGCCGATCTGCCCGCGCGCACAGCACCGTCGAAGCTCTCGCGGATGACGTCTCGGCACCCGGCTCCCCACAATTCGTACACATGGTGTCGGTCGATGGCACGCGCCACCACGTATATGTGTGGATAGTGCTTGGTGACATACCGCACCATCTCGGTCGCCTGATCACGATTGTCGATCGCAATGACCAGCATCCGTGCTTCAGCGATTCCTGCAGCATGTAGCAAATCGGGTCGTGATGCGTCACCGAAAAACACTTTCGTACCGAATGCGCGTATCCGCTCCAGGTGCTCGGACTGATAATCGAGTGCGACAGTCCTGTATCCTGCAGAAAGCAGGATGCGGTTGACGACACCGCCGAAGCGGCCAACGCCTGCGATGATGATCGGCGCCTGCTCGTCGATTGTGTCGGGCTCGGTGACCTGCGCTGCAACGTAGCGCGGCGCAACGACTTTGTCGTATACGATAAACAGGAACGGCGTCAGCAACATCGAAAGCGCGACCACCAGCAGCAGCTGTTCTGCCAGTCCGGCAGGAATCACCGCGCTGGCGACGGTGAATGCCAGCAGCACGAACCCGAACTCCCCTCCCTGCGCGAGGCCCAGCGAGAACAGCCACCGATCGGCGCCGCGAATACCGAAAACCGTCGTCAGGCCGACCAGAACAAGCGCTTTGATCGTCATCAGACCGATCGTCAATGCGACTATCGTGCCGAAGTCTTCGAACAGTAAATCGAAATTGATCGCTGCGCCGACGGTAATGAAGAACAGACCCAGCAGCAGCCCCTTGAACGGATCGACATCGCTTTCAAGCTCATGCCGGTATTCGCTGTTGGCAAGCACGACGCCCGCCAGAAACGTCCCAAGCGCCGGCGAGAGACCGACCACGGTCATCAGTAGTGCGATACCAACGACGATCATCAGGGCCACAGCCGTGAACAGCTCTCTGAGCCTTGCGATCGCAATAAATCTGAAGATCGGGCGCGTCAGCAGGTTGCCGCCAATGACGACGGCTGCGATCGCAGCGATTGTTACGATCCCACGCTGCCAGCCGGGCAGGCCGTCGACGAGACTCAGACTCGCTCCGTGATCCTCGCCGGCGGCGACACTCGCTGCGAGCAGCTCGGCCAGCTCAGGACTCGCCAGCAGCGGCATCAGTGCAAGCATCGGGATGACGGCGACATCCTGAAACAGCAGCACCGAGAAAATCGACTGTCCACCGTCGCTCTTCATGAATCCCTTCTCGTTGAGCGTTTGCAGCACAATTGCCGTGGACGACAGTGCGAGCACCATGCCGAGCGCCAGCGCGACACGCCAGGGCTGCTCCAGAACGATGGCGATGCCCGTGACGATCGCGGCGGTAACGACGACCTGCAGACCTCCGAGCCCGAGCAACCGATTACGCATGTTCCACAGCAGTCGGGGTTCGAGCTCGAGGCCCACCAGAAAGAGCATCATAACGACACCGAATTCAGCGAAATGCTGAATACTGACGACGTCGACGTGCAGCACCTCGAGCAATGGACTGAGCGCAATCCCGGCAATCAGATATCCGAGCACCGAACCGAGACCGAGTCGCGAAGCAATCGGCACTGCAATCACACCTGCGATCAGGAACAGGAATGCAAGCAGCAGGATTTCTCCCATCATTCGACCTCCGCCATGATCGGCAGATGCTCGCAATCGACGACCGTGCTGCGCACGGCCGATTCGAAGTCGTAGCGATCGTCACGAATCGCCTCGAGCAATGCTCGGTATCCCGCTACATGTGATTGCAGTCTGCCGTCGTCCGGCGCTCGCAGGGAACCGTAGAGCACATATGGCGCAGCGAACTCCATGTGACATAGCCTTGCGGTCCGTTCGAGCGGCGTCAGAAAGGTACGAATCGGATAGTGCTGATACCCGTGGTCGGTATAGGCCTCCCGATCTCCGGCTGCCGTTACTGCGAGCATCATGAATTTGCCCTGCAATTTGTCGCCGTCAGCGCCATAGGCGAATCCATGCTCCAGAACGAGATCCTGCCATTCCTTCAGCAGTGACGGCGTCGAATACCAGAACATCGGAAACTGTAACAGGATCACGTCATGCGCCAGCAGCCGCTGCTGTTCGCGATCGATATCGATATCGAAGCGCGGATATTCTGCATACAGGTCGACAAACGAAACTCCGTCGACCATATCAGCCTGCGCGGCCAGAGCCGTATTTGCATGCGAGTATTTGTGCCCCGGATGTGCGTAATACACAATGAGCTTTGCCATGCGCTGACGGCTACTCCTGAACCGTCGTGCAGACGAAGCTTTCAGCCAGATTCGGATCGCCCTGGCCGTCGTAGACGGCTGTCGCGGGATATGCACAAACTGGTCGAAGCATCGTGGCATTGCCCGAGTCGTCGCGCTTTGCTGCGATCAGCCGTTCCGGCGCGATGTCCTGCTCGACCCATTGCTCGATCGCCGTAATCCAGTCCACCTGGTCGGGGCCCGGTCCGCCACCGCAATGCGCCACGCCGGGCAACAAAAACATCCGGGCGTACTCGCCGACAGCGGCATCCCGGGCAGCAACGTCTTCGTAATAATCGACTGAATCGAGCGCCGAAAGTGCTGCGTCCGACCAGCCGTGCCAGATGATCAGCCGGCCACCGCGATCGCGAAACTCAGACAGGTCAGAATCGGTGGCATTGAGCAGCGCCGCGACCGGCGCCGAGCGCTCTTCCCAGTCGTCGAATTCGTAACCGACATACGTCCATTGGGAATCACTGTAAATGAAGTTTCTGAAGACTCCGGTACCGAAAGCGTAGTGCGCGTTTGGCGGAAAGCCCGGCGGCAAATCCGTCCCGCCCTCGAGCTTCGTGATCCACATCGGCCAGCCGACGACCTCACCGCCGAGGGGCCAGCCCGGATACACTTCCTCGCCCTCGACAATCGTGGGGCTGTAAACCGTTTGAATCGCCTCGAGCTGCTCATTGGTCAGGCAGGCCTCCTCCGGAGCGTTTTCACAGCGCGGCAAATCCGCCGGATCGAACGCACATGT
>JASFSB010000043.1:0-9132 GCA_050114615.1 Gammaproteobacteria bacterium | reverse complement strand
GCCGGCGGCGACGATCCGCACGCGGCGATGCAGCGTGTCGTCGATCATCTCGCCGCCGTGACCGGTATCGGAGTCCGCGGCCATGACTGAGTCGCGATCCAGATGTGTCAGTATTGCGCCGATGATGGACAGGACGGATCGTCACTTTCGCTACTTCATGCGCATGCTGGCGCCTGACGCCTGGCTTTACACCGAGATGATTCCTGTCGGCGCCGTGTTGCTCGGTGATGCGCGGCGCCACCTGCAGTTCGACGCTGCTGAGCACCCGATTGCGCTGCAGCTCGGTGGGAACGAGCCTGAACAGCTCGCGCGCGCAGCGAGTCTTGGCGAAGCGGCTGGCTATGACGAGATCAATCTCAATGTCGGTTGCCCCAGCGACCGTGTGCAGCACGCCTGCTGGGGGGCCGCTTTGATGCTCGATGCGAAGCGTGTCGCAGACTGCGTGGCGGCCATGAAGGCACGCGTTCGGATTCCGGTCACGGTCAAGACGCGACTTGGCGTCGATGAGCACGACAGCTACGAATTCCTGAAATCGTTCGTCGAGACGCTCGCGCAGGCGGGTTGTGAGACGTTCATACTGCATGCGCGCAAAGCCTGGCTGTCCGGGCTGAGCCCAAAACAAAATCGCGATGTGCCGCCGTTGAACTACGCGCGTGTGGCTCGGCTGAAAAACGAGTTGCCGCAGCTCGAGATCATCGTCAATGGTGGAATTACGACATCAGTCGCTGCGCGCGAGCGCCTCCGGGAGGTCGACGGTGTCATGCTCGGGCGCGCGGCCTGGCGCCAGCCTATGCTCATTGCAGAACTCGACGCATGGTGCAGCGGCTCGCAGGCCGTGTCACGCCTGGATGCGCTGGAATCCTACCTGGCGTATGTCGAGCGTGAACTTGCCGCCGGCCAGTCACTCAGCCACCTGACACGTCACCTGTTCGGTTTGTTCGCGGGTGAGCGCAACGGGCGACTGTGGCGAACCCGGCTGGCGGGACTCGCAAACAGTGGTGAGGGCTTCGCCACACTGCAGAACTTCGTTGCCCGCGCACGGATGCATGGCGTCGTCGAGCCGGGATCGCTGGCAGCCTGAGCATGCGAGATTCGACGCGGGGAGCTCGAGCGTCGGTGCTATTGCAAATGCGACGTTGCCGGTACAATGCGCCGCTGGTTGCGATACGTTGACGACGGAAAACAGGGGATAGACAGATTGGGTGCCAAAGCAAGGAAGACGACTGCGCCTAACATGGCGGAACAGGCAGAGCTGCATGAGCTTTACGAGCAGTCCGTACAGGCTGTGGATGTGGAGGTCGAGTTTCTCGACGCGACGTTCAGGGAGCTGCGCGGTCGACCTGCACTGAGTTTCCGTGAAGACTTTTGCGGGACGGCCAGTGCCGCCTGCGAATGGGTGCGATCGGACGAAAACCGAACGGCGATCGGTGTCGACAACGACAAAGAGACACTCGACTGGGGGCGCGAAAACCGGGTCGCACGATTGCCGAAAGCGGCACGAACACGCGTCGAGCTGCTGCTTGCCGACGTCCGCACTGTCACGACACCGAAGGTCGACATCGTTGCGGCGTTCAATTTCAGCTACTTTCTGCTCAGGGAACGCGCGGAGCTCAAAGCCTACTTCGAGCGACTGCGCGATGTGCTGAATGATGACGGTCTGCTGTTCCTCGATTGTTTCGGTGGCCCTGAGGGCATCACGCCACAAAAGGAAAAGACCAAACACAAGGGCTTCACCTACATCTGGGATCAGGCCGAATTCGAGCCGGTGACCGGCAGAATGCTGTGCCACATTCACTTCAAATTTCCCGACGGATCAAAGCTCAAAAAGGCGTTCACCTACGACTGGCGGGTCTACAACCTGCCCGAGCTGCGTGATTTGCTGCTCGAAGCCGGCTTTTCGAAAGTCCGGGTATATTGGGAAGGCGAGGACGAAGACGGCGAGCCCGATGGCGAATACCGGGAATCGGCTACCGGCGAAGCGGATCCGGCCTGGGTATCGTATATCGTTGCGGAGAAATGACAGCGGCGCCGGTGTGGTCGGCCTGCCAGAGGTATTTACATAACGTATCGTCGGGGCGCTGATTGCGTATAATCACAGTGCGCGCGCGCTCGTGCTCCCGGGGTTTCTTCAATGGGTAATGACATCTCTGTCGCGATTCTGTTTGCCGATGTCGTCGGCAGCACCCAGCTCTATGAGCGACTCGGCGATGTCAAAGCGCGCGAAATGGTGTCGCGCTGTCTGGAAATCATGCGGGCTGCGACTGAGCACAATCAGGGCAGCGTCATCAAGACGATGGGCGATGAGGTCATGTCGACGTTTCCGACGGCCGATGACGCGATGAATGCCGCCCGGCGAATGCAGGAGCAGATAACACAGGACCCGGAACTGGCCCACGAAGACGGGCACGTCGCGATCCGAATCGGCTGTCACTTCGGTCCGGTCGTGCAGGAGCAGCGCGATATTTTCGGTTCCGCGGTGCACACGGCGAATCGGATGACGAGTCAGGCGAAGGCAAAGCAGATCATCACGACCCAGGCCACGGTCGATCTGCTCGGCCCTGAATGGCGCAGCGTCGTGCGCCAGATCGATGTCGCTACCGTGCGTGGCAAGGCTGATGAGGTCGTTTTGTACGAAGTGCTGTGGCAGCCTGATGACGCCACGAGCATGCTGCCCGCCGTCGGTTTCGGCGATACCCCGACGGCCCGAAAGCTCCGCCTCAGCCTGCGTCACCAGGGGAAGGAAATTATCGTCGGCGACGGTCGCAAGACCGCGACGCTGGGCCGTGCCGAAGATAACGATGTGGTCGTCAAAGGCACGCTGATCTCACGCCTGCACGCGCGCGTCGAAGTGCATCGCGGCAAGATCACGCTCGTGGACGAGAGCACGAACGGCACGTTCGTGCAGACTGACGAAGGCGACGAGTATTTCGTGCGGCGCGATAGTACGCAGCTGTCCGGGCGCGGCGTGATAGGGCTGGGCAGGATCGCTCAGCCCGGAACCTCACTGGCAGTTCATTACGCCGTCGAAGACTGAAGTACCGCTTCCGGTTCCCCGAGCAATGCGGCGATTGCGCGGCACTGTTCGCGCAGCTCGTCGGGCAGACGCTCGCCATAGCCCTCCAGATACTCCTCGATCTGTGCGATTTCCGTCTGCCACTGCGCCGGATCGACGGCGAGCAGCGCATTCAGCGCGTCGGTCGACAGGTCGAGTCCCTGCACATCGATATCGGCCGGGACGGGCAGGTACCCGATGGCGCTCTCGTTTGCGCCGATACGATTCTCGCAGCGATCGATGATCCAGCGAAGCACGCGCAGGTTCTCGCCGAAGCCGGGCCACATGAATCGGCCATCGGCGTCACGACGGAACCAATTGACGTGGAAGATGCCTGGCAGCTTATCCGAGCGCTCTGCGAAGCTCAGCCAGTGTGCCCAGTAGTCTGCGAAGTTGTAGCCGCAGAAGGGTTTCATGGCCATTGGATCACGGCGCACGACGCCGACCTTGCCGGTTGCGGCTGCCGTGGTTTCCGAGGCGACGCTCGCGCCGACGAGCACGCCGTGCTCCCAGTCCCTGGCCTGGTAGACGAGCGGCGCCAGTTCGCGGCGGCGTCCGCCAAACACGATTGCCGAAATCGGCACGCCCTCGGGTGCCTCCGCGAGGCTCGAGTAGGCCGGATTACGATTGGCCGCAACCGTGAAACGCGAATTCGGATGAGCGGCCGGCCCGTTCTCCGCTGCGTAAGGTTCGCCGAGCCAGTCGATGGCCGGTTCGCCGGTACCCTTGCCTTCCCACCAGGGGTCATTGTCGGCCGTAACGGCGACGTTGGTGAAAATCGTATCTGAACGAATCGATTCGAACGCATTGCGATTCGTCTGCGGGTTCGTGCCCGGGACAACGCCGAACAGGCCCGCTTCGGGGTTGATTGCGCGCAGTTCACCGGCGGCATCCAGATGCAGCCACGCGATGTCGTCACCGAGCGTCCAGACTTTCCAGCCCTTGTGGCTTTCAGGCGGAATCAACATCGCAAGATTGGTCTTGCCGCAAGCCGACGGAAACGCGCAGGCAAGATAGTGCGTCTCCCCGGCAGGATTCTGTATGCCGACGATGAGCATGTGCTCGGCGAGCCATCCTTCGGTGCGTGCCTGATAACTGGCGATACGCAGCGCATGGCACTTCTTGCCGAGCAGCGCATTGCCGCCATATCCGGAACCGTAGCTCATGATCGCGAGCTCTTCCGGGAAATGCATGATGAAACGGCGCTCAGGGTCGAGCTCGCCGATCGAGTGCAGGCCTTTGACGAAGCTGCCTTCGGCCTCGATCCGCTCGAGCGCCGCAGTGCCCATACGCGTCATCAGGAACATGTTCGCGACGACATAGGGGCTGTCGGTGATTTCGACGCCGAATCTCGAATACGGTGAATCGATGGGGCCCATGCAGTACGGAATCACATACATCGTCCGGCCACGCATGCAGCCCTCGAACAAAGCGAGCATTCTTCCTCTTGCTTCGTCCGGGTCCATCCAGTGATTGTTCGGACCTGCGTCTTCTTCTTCGCTCGTACAGACGAAGGTCAGATGCTCCACTCGGGCGACATCGTCGGGGTCGGAGCGATGCAGATAACAGCCGGGATAGTGTGCTTCGTTGAGCTTCAGGAGCGTGCCGTCCTGGAGCATCTCGCTGAGAAGTGCATCGTATTCTGCGGTGGTGCCATCGCACCATTTGATCTGTTGTGGCTGGGTAAGGGCCGCGACCTCGGCAACCCAGGTACTGAGCGGTTCCAGTCGGGTGGTCATGCGTGGATTATTTATTGTGCGGACTTGGGAAGCTTCGGAGTATAGCGAACGCACACAGGCCGGTCACTGCTTCGGCGGCCCCGGATTCCGGCGTCGTGACACGAGTCTGAATTCCGCGCAGCGTGGCAGGTGTGGTTGTGATGGTGGTCACGCCGGGTGAGCAGACGGCTCAATATTATGTTTTTCGTTCTTACTGCGCGGCCGGTGTCGTCCATCTGCCGGGCCTCGACCAGGCATCGCTGCGGGACATTTTGCAGCGCTGAATTCATAAATGGCGCAGCCATGCAGCCCAATCGCCGGTATATTGCGCAGCGATGTCCGAAGTCGCCGAAGTGTTCGACCCCGTATCCGGCAGCCTCGCCCGGCTCCCGGCGTATCGCTATCGTGAATCTCAGCAGCGCATGGCTGAGATCATCTGGCGTGGGATCGGCAGCCATCGGCACGCCGCACTCGAGGCAGGCACCGGGGTCGGTAAGACCTTTGCTTATCTCGTGCCGGCAATCCTGTGCGGGCGACGGACCATTGTTTCGACGGGCACGAAGCCGCTGCAGGATCAGATTTTCGATCGCGACCTGCCCTTGCTCGCGAAGCAGCTGGGGCGCGCCGTGGAAGTCGTCGTGCTCAAGGGTCGTGCCAATTATCTGTGCTGGCACCGTCTCGAACTGGCGCGGGCGGACGAGGATTTGTCGCGCGAGGACGCAGACGTCGTCGTCGCGCTGAGTGACTGGGGCCGCCACAGTGCCAGTGGCGATTTATCGGAGCTGGCAGATCTCGATTCGAATCCGCGGCTGCGTGCGCGAGTGACGTCCAGCGCGGAAAACTGTCTCGCGCAGAAATGTGCATTCATCGATCGGTGTTTCGTTGCCCAGGCGCGTCGTGCGGCACTGGATGCAACGGTCGTGGTCGTCAATCATCACCTGTTGCTGGCTGACCTGGCGCTCAAGGAAACCGGCTTCGGGGATCTGCTCGGCGAGGCGGAACTCGTCGTCGTCGACGAAGCGCATCTGATGCCCGAGATTGCACAGGATTTCTTCAGCGTTTCGATTTCGACCCGCGAATTCGAAATGCTGCTGAATGATCTGCATGCGGAAATGCTCGCCGCGCGAGTCGACCGCGGTCAATTCCCCGTGCTCGCCGAATTCTCTTCCGGCATCATCGCGCTGCGTCGCGGTGCACGTGCAGTGGAGGGACGCAGATCTTGGCGGCAGCTCGGCGGCGGGCTCGTTCAGGCGCTGTCGGCGACGGTCGATCTTGCCGAGACGCTGGCCGAGGCACTCGGCCGTATCGATCCGCCGAGTGTCGGCATTACGCGATGCCGGGAACGGCTTCTCGACCAGGCGCGGCGTGCCCGGACTGTACTCGAATTCAGTGACGATGAAGCGGTACGCTGGTTTGATGCATCGGCGCGCAGCCTGGCCGTCCACGCGACGCCGCTCGAATTCGGCGCAGAGCTTGCGCAGCGCATCGAGCAGCACGGTGGACAGTGGGTTTTCACGTCCGCCACGCTGGCCGTCGGCGCGGACTTCAGTCATTTTCTCGAGCGTATGGGGCTTGCCGAGGCGGAGACCTGCGTGTTGCCGAGCCCTTTCGACTATGCCCGTCAGGCCGGCATCTATCTTCCGGAAGGTCTGCCGGATCCGGGTTCCGACGACTATCCGCAAGCCCTGCTCGCACATGTCTGGCCACTGATCGAAGCCGCCGGCGGGGGCGTATTCCTGCTATTCACGAGTCACCGCGCGCTGCAGCAGGCCGCACAGTGGGTCGAATTACGCGCTGCGCCCGGTCCGGTGCTCGTCCAGGGAGCGGCGGCTCGCACCGAGCTGCTGCAGCGATTTCGCGAACACGGTAACGCGATACTGCTCGGCACCGGGAGTTTCTGGCAGGGAGTCGACGTGCGCGGCAATGCGCTGCGTGTCGTCGTCATCGACAAGCTGCCGTTTGCCGTGCCGAACGACCCGCAGGTCGAGGTGCGGACACAGGCCATTCGCCGGCGCGGCGGCAATCCATTCGTGGAATTTCAATTGCCGCAGGCCGTTCTGGCGCTCAAACAGGGCGTGGGTCGCCTGATCCGGGACTTCGACGACACGGGCCTGATCGTGCTGGGTGATCCGCGCGTTCGGACACGCAACTATGGTCAGGTATTCATCGACAGCCTTCCGCCCGCGCATCGGCTGAGCAGCTGGGAGGAGGCGCTCGAGTACGCGCAGTCACTGCACCCATGAGAATCCTGTGCATCGAGACGTCTGTCGCAACCGGGGGCGTCGCCCTGCAGGATGGCGAGCGATTGTTCGAATACGCGATCGCGACGCCGCGCGCCCACGCCGAAGAGCTGATTCCGCGAATCGACGCGATTCTGACCGATGCGGGTATCGGGCTGGAACAGCTCGACGCCATCGCGTTCGGGCGCGGCCCTGGTTCGTTCATCGGTGTGCGGCTGGCGACGGCTGTCGCGCAGGGGCTGGCGACCGGTGCGCGCGTCGGACTCGCGCCGATCCCGAGCATGGCAGCGCTTGCCTGGCGGGCCGGCAGCGCGCTACCGGCGCACGCAGCCGAAGCGTTGCGCGTGGTCGTGTGCCTCGATGCCCGAATGCAGGAGGTCTATCTGGCCGAATACACCTGGCGGAAGTCGGGGCTCGAGACGACGGCGAGTGAACGGCTGCTGCGGCCTGGGGCTGTGAGATTTCCCTCAGACGGCCGCTGGCTGGCGGTCGGCGGCGGCTTCACCGCGTACCCGGACCTGCGCGAGCGTGCGCTCGGGCACGGTGGCGAAGTGAGCGCGGATCTGGACCCGCGCGCGCGCGATCTGCTCCCGTTTGCGCAGACGGCGGTTTCCCGCGGCGAGCTGATCGCACCGGAGGCGTGGCGCGGCGTGTATCTGCGCGACGAAAGCGCCTGGCAGCGCCCGGATTAGCATATATTTAACGGAACTGTAATAAGCCGAAGACCATAATAGCCGGTCATATCAAACTCGGTGCTGTTTCAGAATGAGTCAGAAAAGGGTTTTGGTGGTCGAAGACGAGCGACCGATTCGCGACATGCTTGCCTTCAACCTCGGCAGAGCGGGCTATGACGTCGATTCCGTCGCTTCCGGCTGCGAGGCACGTGCGGCGATCGCGAATCACTTCCCGGACGTTATCCTGATGGACTGGATGTTGCCTGATATTTCCGGTCTCGAGCTGACACGGCAGCTCAAGCGCGACCCGGATACCCGGGAGATACCCGTGATTATGGTGACTGCTCGGGTCGCCGAAGATGACCGGGTGACCGGGCTCGACGGTGGCGCCGACGACTACGTTTCAAAGCCGTTTTCCCCGCGCGAGCTCGTTGCGCGGATTCGCGCCGCATTGCGCCGGGGAACCGGCAGCGACGAGGGCGTGGCGCAGGCGGGTCTGCTCAGGCTCGATTCGGTCAGTCATCGTGTCAGTGTCGGCGATTCGGAAATCGCACTCGGGCCGACCGAATACCGGCTGCTGGAATTCTTCATGCATCACCCGGAGCGGGTGTACAGTCGTGGTCAGTTACTGGATCGTGTATGGGGCGGCAATGTTTACGTGGAAGAGCGCACCGTCGACGTGCATATCCGTCGACTGCGCAAGGCGCTGAGTCCCTATGGCTACGACGGGTTCATTCGCACCGTGCGCGGTGCCGGCTACCGCTTCTCCCCCGAACCCGCGTAGCAACCGCCGTGCGCCTTGAGCGAGTCCAGGTCGTTGCGGTTACCTAAACGCTGGATCAGGCAACTGGCGCTGCTCGCAGGCTGGCTGGGTGCGGGCGCCCTGTTCGGCGCGTCGATCGGCGCCCTCCGGTGGACGCTGATCGCAACGCTGGCACTTTACATTGCGTACACGCTGTTCAGGCTGTATCAGCTCGATCGGGCCATTATGCATGGCATCCGGTCGCCGGATCTGATCACGGTCGGGCTCTGGCCGGAACTGCATTCCAAAATATACAACCTCAGGCAAAAGTCGCGGGCGCGCAAGAAGCGGCATTTGCGCCTGGTGCGCGAGGTGCGCGAAAGCACCGGCGCGATCAGTGACGCAGGCGTCATACTGAATTCGGCGTACGAGATCATCTGGTTCAATCGGGCCGCTACCGAACTGCTCGGCCTGACTGCCGAGAAGGACATCGGCAACCGGATCGACAATCTGCTGCGATATCCGGAATTCGTCGCTTATCTGAGTGGCAGCCGCGAAGCCCCGCTTGCGATTCCCTCGCCGGTCGCGCCGGATGGCACATTGTCCGTGCAGGTGATTCCGTACGGTCAGGATCAGCTGCTCGTCATCGCACGTGACGTGACAAACGAAGTTCAGCTCGAGCGTACGCGCCGGGATTTCGTTGCCA
>JASFSB010000042.1:0-9347 GCA_050114615.1 Gammaproteobacteria bacterium | reverse complement strand
GGCATGACGGGCACCTTATCATTTCGCGCGACAGCATTATCACGCCGTGGCAGGTCGACGAGCCCTCCGACATTACGACCGCCGCGCTCATGCAGGCACTTCGACTCGAACCCGAGATCCTGCTGATCGGCACCGGCTCGAGCTACGTGATGTGCGATGTCGAACTGATCGGCGAACTCGCCACTCGCGGCATCGGCACGGAAATCATGGATACCGCCGCAGCCTGCAGAACATTCAATGTCCTCGTCCACGAACACCGAGCCGTCGTTGCCGCGCTCTACAATGCCTGAACCGGCCGCTGATCGCCGCATGCCGGTGCTAGCGCCGCGCCGGCAGCAGCGACAGCGGATCTACCGGCACACCGTTGCGGCGAATCTCGAAGTGCAGACGCGGCTGGCGGCGCGGCCCGAGTCCCATTGCTGCAATACGCTCGCCCTGACTGACGGTATCGCCCTGACCGACCAGCACCGCTTCGGTATGGCCGTAAGCGGACAGCCAGGCGTCGTTGTGCTTGACGATCACGAGCTGTCCGTAACCGACGAGACCCGTACCCACATACACGACACGGCCGTCGGCAGCGGCAAGAATCGACTGACCGCTTCTGCCCGTGACGGCGATTCCGGTGCCGATGCCGTCGTCGGATCCGAAACGCGCAGCGAGTTCTCCGTGCGTCGGCCAGGACCAGCTCGGCTGCGGTAGCACCGCGGCCTGCGGCGACCGGGCAGGTGCGCGAATCTTCCGGTCGGCTGTGCTTCGGGCATCGGTTGCTGCCACTGCTGCCGAGGGCGAACGCAACCGCAACCGCTGGCCGGGAAAAATCAAATCCGGATTACTGAGCCTGTTCACAGCGGCAAGTGCCCGATAATCGACACCATGTTGCCAGGCGATCGTATAGAGCGTTTCGCCGGCTCTGACGACGTGCGTCGGTGATTCGTAGTCGAGAAGTGTCGGCGTGCAGGCACTCAATACCAGATACGCGGCCAGCGCACCTGTCAAAGCCGATCGATTCAGATCACGCGCCATACGACGATTGCCACGACGATGAGTACGACGACAGCCCAGCCGATACGATCGACGTACCGGCGCAGCAGAGGCTCCATACGAGCTCCGCCAACGACGATGATACCGGCCACGAGAAAGAATCGTGCGCCGCGGCCAATCAGTGATGCCAGCACGAAACCGGGGAACAGCATCGTCAGCGCACCGGCGGCAATAGTGAAAATCTTGTACGGAATCGGCGAGAAACCGGCGGCGAGTATAGCCAGAAAGCCGTAACGCTCGAACCATTGCGTCGCGGTTTGATAGGTCTCGAGATAGCCGAGCCGTTCGAGCAAAGGCGCGACTGCATCGATGGCCAGCCAGCCGATGGCGTAACCGGCAATCCCGCCGAGGACCGAGGCGATCGTCGTGACTGCAGCGAAGCGCCAGCCGCGCCGCGGCTGCGCCAGCGTCATCGGGGCGAGCATGACGTCGGGCGGAATGGGAAAGAACGATGATTCAGCAAAGCTCAGTGCGGCGAGGTAGCGTTCGGCATGGCGGTGCGCCGACCATTCGAGCACCCGATCGTACAGCGCAGAGAAGATCTTCATTGAACCATTCCGGGAACGAAGGGCACGAAACTGACCCGCGCGATTGAGCGACGCGTAAAACCATCCCCTTTACGCGTTATGCACGTGAGCTCCTGCGTGCCTTCCTGGCCAACCGGAATGACCAGGCTGCCGCCCTCGTCGAGCTGCTCCAGCAGAACCCGCGGAACGCCTTCCGGGGCGGCTGCGACGATGATCCCCTGAAATGGCGCCTGACTACGCCATCCATGCCAGCCATCGGCATAACGCACGCTGACGTTCTGCACGCCGATATCCCGCAATGTACGCTGCGCCCTTTGCACGAGCGGCAGCACTCGCTCGACCGAATAGATGTGCTGCACGAACGGCGCGAGCACCGCCGTCTGATAACCACAGCCGGTGCCGATCTCGAGCACGCGCCGCAGATCGGCCCGGGAGGCGGCACCGGCAATCAGTGCCTGCGTCATCAGCGCAACGATGTAAGGCTGCGATATCGTTTGTCCGAATCCGATCGGCAGCGCCGTATCCTCGTATGCCCGCGTCCCGAGCGCTTCGTCGACGAACAGATGCCGCGGTACGCTGCGCATCCGCTCGAGCACGCGCTCGTTTTCGATCCCCTGCTCGCGCAATCGCTCGATCAGTCGGTCGCGCGTTCGCGCCGAAGTCATGCCGATTCCGGTGTCGCGCTCACTCATAGCTGCTCGAGCCATCGCGTCACTTCCGACAGCGCCTCATGCTCGGTCAGATCGACCTGTATCGGCGTGACCGAGACATAACCGTTCGCGACGGCATCGAAATCCGTGCCGGCGCCGGCATCCTGTCCGGATCCGGCGGGACCGACCCAGTAGACCGGTCGGGAGTCCTCGTCGAGCGTGCGGATGGCCGGCTCGGCCTTGTGTCTGAAACCCAGCCGAGTCGACCGGAGTCCGCGCACCTCCGCCAGCGGCAGATCCGGAATATTGACGTTGAGTATCGTTTTGCCGGGCAGGGGCCGGGCTCCGAGCAGCGGCTCGACCAACCGACGCGCGAGCGTTGCCGCTGCATCGAAATGCTCACCGCCGTCGAGCACCAGCGACAGCGCCACGGCAGGCAAGCCCAGGAAGCGGCCTTCCATCGCGGCCGCGACGGTGCCCGAATAAAGCACGTCATCGCCAAGATTGGCGCCATGATTGATGCCGGAGACGACCATGTCCGGCTCCCTGTCGAGCAGCCCGGTAATCGCAACGTGAACGCAATCGGTCGGTGTACCGTTGACGGACCAGGTGCGCGGCGCGATTTCCTCGACGCGCAAAGGCGAATCGAGCGTCAGCGAGTTACTGGCGCCACTGCGGTTGCGGTCCGGCGCGACGACGGTGACCGTTCCGAGCTCTTCGAGCTGCGCACGCAAAGCCGCGAGCCCGGCTGAAAAATAGCCGTCATCGTTCGAGAGAAGGATGTGCAATGAGCGAACCCTGGACCGATCGGATCAATCGGTAAACTATACTTTAAGAGCTGATCGAAAAACTCTATGACGGCACAATGCAGGGAGGACACCGTGACTGACGACGACGAGCGGCGCGCCTATCGCGAATCGACTGCCGGTGCCCGGCCATTGAAACCGGACAATCGAGTCCCGCTGAGCAGTCCGCGGCCCCGGCCCCGCGCCCGACGCCGCCGTGCAGAAGAGGCAAGCGTATTGCAGGACAGCCTGCGCCCGCAGTGGCTCGAGGGGCAACACGGCGAAGTCTGGTACGCCCGATCCGGACTGCCTGATCGTACCGTGAGGAATCTGCGCGATGGCCGGTATGCCGTCGAGGCGGAACTGGATCTGCATGGCATGCGACGCGACACGGCGCGCGGCGCATTGAAGTCGTTCCTGGCCGAATGCGGGAACTGCGGCATCGGCTGCGTGCGCATCGTACATGGCATGGGCCACCGCTCAGGCCCGGCGGGACCGATCCTCAAGCACGCAGTTCAGGACTGGCTGACACAGTGGGACGATGTGCTGGGCTTCGCATCCGCCGGCCCGCGTCGCGGCGGCAACGGCGCCGTCGTCGCGCTGCTACGGCGGCGCTGAGGCGCCGTTCGACGGACGTGTGACGAGGTAGAACGTCTCGTTGCGGCCGATCATGCCGAGTTCGCTGCGAGCGCGCTCCTCGACCGCCGCAAGGCCTTGTTTCAGATCGAGGACTTCCGCTTCCAGCGCCGCGTTGCGCTCGGCTTTTTGCTCGTTTTCATCCGTTCTCGCCGTGACGGCTGCTTCCAGCCCCCACGTTGCCCGGATGCCGCTGTCGGCCAGCCAAAGCTGATACTGCAGCACGAGCAGAACCAGACAGAGGCTGATGATGAGCAGGCGCATCAGTCCGTCACAATGACATCGGAAATGCCGCCGCGCCTGCGTACGCCGCGCGATCGCCGAGCGCCGCTTCGATACGCAGCAACTGATTGTATTTGGCCAGCCGATCCGATCGACACAGTGACCCGGTCTTGATCTGCGTCGCGCGTGTCGCGACCGCCAGGTCCGCGATCGTTGCGTCCTCGGTCTCCCCGGAGCGGTGCGATACCACAGCCGAGTAACCGGCGGCCGTCGCCATATCGATGGCTTCGAGCGTTTCAGTGAGCGTCCCGATCTGATTCGGCTTGATCAGAATGCTGTTTGCGATGCGTTTGTCGATGCCGGCCTGCAGAATCTTCGTGTTGGTCACGAACAGATCGTCGCCCACGAGCTGCACGTTGTCGCGCTGGCGATCGCTGAGCAACTGCCAGCCGTCCCAGTCGTCCTCAGCCATGCCGTCCTCGATGGATACGATCGGGTATCGCACGAGCAGATCCTCGAGAAAATCGACGAATTCGCCGGCCGAGAAGTCCCGCTGTTCCGATTCCAGCCGGTATCTCCCATCCGTGAAGAATTCCGAACTCGCGACATCGAGACCCAGGAAAACGTCACGACCGAGTGCATAACCGGCCGCGTCGACTGCTTCGGCAATCGTGTCGAGCGCTGCGGCGTTCGATTCGAGGTCCGGTGCGAAGCCGCCTTCGTCGCCGACTGCCGTGCTCAGACCGCGTCCGTGCAGGACCTTGCGCAGCGCATGAAAAATTTCGGCGCCGCAGCGCAGTGCTTCGCCGAACGAAGCTGCGCCAACCGGCAGAATCATGAACTCCTGAATGTCGACGCTGTTGTCCGCATGGGCGCCGCCGTTGATGATATTCATCATCGGCACCGGCATCGTATAACCGTCGGCATCGCGCAAAGACCGAAACAGCGCCAGCCCCTGATCCTCGGCATGCGCCTTGGCGTTGGCGAGTGACACGGCAAGCAATGCGTTGGCACCCAGGCGCGACTTGTTCTCGGTGCCGTCGAGCTCGCACATCGCCCGATCGAGCCCGGCCTGATCGGCGGCATCACGACCCCTGATCGCCGTGCGGATTTCACCGTTGACGTTCCCGACCGCCTGCAGGACGCCGCGCCCGAGGTAGCGTGAGGCATCGCCGTCACGCAGCTCGACGGCTTCCCGCGTTCCGGTCGAGGCGCCCGAAGGCACGGCAGCCCAGCCCGTGGCGCCGGAAGACAGCGTCACCCGTGCTTCAACCGTCGGATTGCCCCTCGAGTCGATGATTTCCAGCCCCTGGACGGATTCGATCTTGCTCATCTGGATCTTCCTGACTATCTATCGGAAATGCTCAGGCTTCCACTGCCTGGGGCAGGCGCAGTCCCTGGCACTGTCGTGCGGCGCGAATGAAGCTCGAGAACAACGGATGGCCATCGCGCGGATTGGAAGTGAACTCCGGGTGAAACTGCGATGCAAGAAACCACGGATGATCCCTGAGCTCGACCATTTCGACAAGCCCGTCGGCGGAAAATCCGGCGAATACGAGCCCGGCTGCCTCCATGCGCTCGAGATAGCGATTGTTGAACTCGTAACGGTGACGATGGCGTTCGGCGATCGTATCCCGACCGTAGATCTCTCTGGCCCGCGTATCCGGCCGGAGGCGGCACTCCTGCGCCCCGAGACGCATCGTGCCACCGAGATCGGACTCGCTCGAACGCTGTTGCGTCGAACCGTCCGCATCCTGCCATTCGGTAATCAATGCGATCACCGGATCCGGTGTGTTCGGATCGAACTCCGTCGATTGCGCATGCTCGAGCCCCAGCACGTTGCGCGCGAACTCGATCACCGCAACGTGCAGTCCCAGACAGATCCCCAGATAGGGCACTTTCTTCTCGCGCGCGAAGCGTGCGGCCAGAATCTTGCCTTCGATCCCGCGCTCACCAAACCCACCAGGCACGAGTATCGCATCGGCGCTGCCGAGGCACGCAGCGCCGTCGCGCTCTATGTCCTCAGCCTCGACATAGAGGATATTGACGCGGGTGCGCGTCTGGATGCCGGCATGCAGCAGCGCTTCATTGAGTGACATATACGAGTCTTTCAGATCCATGTACTTGCCGACCATCGCGATCGTGACCTCGGCTTCCGGATTCGCTCGCGCGGCAACGACGGCATCCCACTGCGACAGATCCGGCTGCGGAACATCGAGACGAAGCTTACGGACGACGATCTCGTCGAGTCCCTGCTGCGAGAGCATTCGTGGAATCTCATACAGATCGTCGACGTCCGTGGCGGAAATGACCGCACGCTCCTCGACATTCGTGAACAGCGCAATCTTCCTGCGCTGCTCGTCAGGGAGCGCACTGCGCGAACGACACACGAGAATATCCGGCTGGATACCAATCGATCGGAGCTCCTTGACGGAATGCTGCGTCGGCTTCGTCTTTATCTCCGCCGACGTTGGCATGAACGGGACCAGCGTCAGATGGATGTAGACGACGTTCTCGCGCCCCAGCTCGACGCCCATCTGCCTGATCGCCTCCAGAAACGGCAGAGACTCGATATCGCCTACCGTACCGCCGATTTCGACGATACAAACATCGGCATTTCCGGCACCCCGCCTGACACTTTCGCGGATCTCGTCGGTAATGTGCGGAATCACCTGCACGGTTGCGCCGAGATACTCGCCGGCGCGCTCTTTGGCGATGACGCTGGAGTAAATGCGCCCGGTCGTGAAATTGCTGTGACGGCCGGTTCGGCTGCGCACGAATCTTTCATAGTGGCCGAGGTCGAGGTCGGTTTCAGTGCCGTCATCGGTGACGAACACCTCACCGTGCTGAAACGGACTCATCGTCCCGGGATCGACGTTGATGTAGGGATCGAGTTTCATCAGCCGGACGTTCAGGCCACGGGCCTCGAGAACTGCGCCCAGACTCGCCGAAGTAATGCCCTTGCCGAGTGACGACACGACACCGCCGGTAACAAAAACGAATCGCGTCATATTTGGCCTGTGGACGCACGCAGGAAACACGTGAAGCCAAAGTGACACGTAACGGCTGTGCCCCGGCTCCGCGTTCCGGTGAATCGGTTCAGTGGAGACGGGGCTACAAAGTACCAAAACTGACGAGCAGTCTCCAGTACAACGTGGTCGGACGCGACGCTCAGCGCGTACGCGGCCGCTCGCGCCAGGCGACGCGCCAGCCGTCGGCGGATCCGACGGCGGCAGCCGCGCGTTCGCTGATACCCAGGTCAGCCACGGCAACGAGTTCCGTGCCGCGATACAGCAGCGGAATCCGATCGCGCATCCATGGCAATACGGCGCTGGCCCGCAGCCACTCACGCAATGGCTGGCAGCGGCCGCTGCCAGCCGCCTGAAAGCGCTCTCCGCCGGAGCGAAACCGAACGGCCAGACCGTTGCGAACCCATTGATCCGGCAGGGCCGGCGCCGGTGCACGTTCGAGCTCGAGGCGACCCTGCGCCAGCTCGCAGGGCTGACCGGGCGATAAATACAGCGCCTGCGGCCTCATGCGCCCGCTGGCGGCCTGCAGATACAGCGCACCACGATGACGACGGGCTTCCCCGCCGGGCCAGCTGACGACCGACTGTGTTGCGGCGGAATCAGCCAGCGCGCAGACGCGCTGCAGCGCGGCGGCACCGGGCACGGGCAGCGCGCGCGCACGCAATGCGTAACGTACGACGTTTCGCCGTCTTGCCGGCGGGAGCCCGGCCAGCCGCTCCAGCGGCAACCGGTCGAGCTCATCGATGCCTGCAAGGTCGGCAACCGCGAGCGCTGCGGCAATTTCAGCCGCATCCTCGGCGGCGCTGCCAAGACGCGCCGCCGCCCGAGCCGCATGCGGCCAGCGCTCCCGCATGACCGGCAGCACGCAGTGCCGGAGAAAATTACGATCGAAACGCGGATCTTCGTTGGACGAATCTTCGCGCCATCGAAGGCCCCATGCCCGTGCCTGATCGACGATCGCCGATCGGGTCTCCGCCAGCAGCGGACGCATCAGGTAACCGCGACCAAACGCTTCGAACGCGCGAATGCCACGTAAGCCTTCCACCCCCGTCCCGCGCAGCATGCGGTACATCATCGTTTCGAGCTGATCGTCTGCATGGTGTGCGGTCAGCAGCACTTCGCCGGCGCGCATAACCTCAGCGAACGCGGCATAGCGCGCCGCCCGCGCCGCCGCTTCGACGCTCTGTCCGGAGCGTTCGCACTCAACGCGCCGGCTATAACAGGCAACGCCGAGGTCCGCGGCGAGTGCACGACAAAACCGCGACCACTCGCCGGAGTCCGGATGCAGCTGGTGATCGATGTGAATACAGCGCAGCTCCCGGTGGACGCCCAGACGGTGCAACGCAGTGAGCAGCACAACCGAGTCGACACCGCCGCTCAACGCGACGGCGATCGGGGTCGTCTGCGTGATGGCGATCGGTGCACTGCGCAGTCGCTCGGCCAGTCGATCGAGCAGCATCGCGGTCATTGTCCTGGCCCGTCAGGCCTCCCTGAACGCCCCGTAAGCCAGCAGGCGTTGCCGGCGCTCCGCGACGAGTGCCTCGCGCGACAATGGTTCGAGCTCGGCCAGCGCGCTGAGAAGCGCGTTGCGGAGCACTTCGGCCGTTCCGGCCGGGTCGCGATGCGCACCACCGAGCGGCTCGGGAATGACCTCGTCGATCAGTCCGAGCTTGTGCAGGCGGTCTGCAGTAATACCGAGTGCTTCGGCAGCCGTTTCGGCTTTGTCCGCGCTGCGCCAGAGAATCGACGCACAGCCCTCGGGCGAAATGACGGAATAAATGCTGTACTGCAGCATCAACACCCGGTTGGCGACCCCGATGGCCAGCGCGCCACCGGATCCGCCTTCGCCGGTTACGACCGTCACGATCGGCGTGCGCAGTCCGGACATCACAAACAGGTTCCGCGCGATGGCCTCGCTCTGGCCGCGCTCCTCCGCACCGACGCCCGGATAGGCACCGGCGGTATCGATCATCGTCACGACCGGCAGCGAGAACTTCTCCGCCATCCGCATCAGCCGCAGCGCCTTTCGGTAGCCCTCGGGACGCGCCGAGCCGTGATTACGCAGCACGCGCTCCTTGACGTCACGCCCTTTCTGATGCCCGATGATCATGATCGGCCGACCATCCAGTCGGGCCAGACCGCCAACGATCGCCGCATCGTCGGAGTACATCCGGTCGCCGTGCAGTTCCTGGAAGTCCGTGCAGCAGTATTCAACATAATCCAGCAGATAGGGCCGTTGCGGATGGCGCGCCAGCTGGGTGATCTGCCAGGCGGTCAGGTTCGCGAAAATGCTGCGCGTCAGCGATTCGCTCTTCTTGCTGAGTCGCTCGATCTCCTCACCGATGTTCAGCGTGTCATCGTCATCGACGTAGCGCAGCTCGTCGATCTTGGCTTCGAGTTCGGCGATCGGCTGCTCGAAATCGAGGAATTTCAGGTCCATCTGGCGTTTTCTTTAGA
>JASFSB010000041.1:0-9465 GCA_050114615.1 Gammaproteobacteria bacterium | reverse complement strand
CGCCTCGAGATGCCACGAGGCATCGGTGAGGCGTTCGATGGTGATGAACGCCGGCAAGGTGCCGGTATCCAGTGTCAGGTATTCACCGTCCGGGTCCGAAGCGGCGATTTCGAGCGCCAGACGCGCGCCTTCATCGACCGCCTGATCGGCCATTTCGGCGAACAAGGGCGCGCGGTTCGCAGGCGATTCGATCGACGGCGTATCGCCGCCACCACCTCCACCGGAGCAGGCCTGCAGGCCGAGCAACACGGGAAACAGCCACATCGACGCGCGTCCGGGTGAGCGTCTCCCGCAGCGATGATTTTTCCCCGTATACGGAAACGGCCTGTATTCCATTACACGCCCGCTTGTTGTTGTTCTTGTCGAGAGGTGGCGGATCCGAACTCAGGATCTTAAGTTTTCGCGATGAATCAATCACGTGCATGGGTTGCAATCAGGGCAAATTCGCGTTATGTCGCAGCGTAGCGACCTGTCGCTGGCAGGGAAGAAGTGATATCGTTTGATATCAATCTGTCCCTATAGAATGCGCCATGACGCGAGATCTACTGATTCGAGACCTGCCTGCCGAAGACATTTCCTGGATCGGCGATGCGCGACCCATCGGCGTTACACAAAACGAGTTCCTCCGGGATATCGTGCGGCGGGCGCGCGTCGAGTCTCTGCAGCCATCGCTGTTCGACCCAGTCACGCCGCCTCGCGTCGTACACGGTAATGTGCCATTCAAATTTATCGATCTGTTCGCGGGAATTGGCGGATTTCGCGCGGCGCTGACGTCACTCGGCGGCGAATGCGTGTTTACCAGCGAGTGGGACAAGTATGCCGTCAGGACCTACCGCGCGTGGTTCGGTGACGAGGATATCCACACCGGCGACATCAGAGACCTCGATCCCGCGACGGAGATACCGGATCACGACCTATTGTGTGCCGGTTTCCCGTGTCAGCCGTTCTCTCTCGCCGGTGTATCGAAAAAGAATTCACTCGGGCGAGTACACGGTTTCGACGATAAGGACCAGGGTAATCTGTTCTTTTCGATCATGCGTGTCGTCGACGCGAAGAGACCGCCCGTGCTGATGCTCGAAAACGTCAAGAACCTGAAGTCGCACGACAAGGGAAACACCTGGGCTGTTATTCGTCAGAACATCGAAAATCGTGGTTACATCGTGTTTGACGAAGTCATCGACGCTCAGGCCTGGGTACCGCAGCACCGTGAGCGTATCTATATCGTGTGTTTCGACGGCAGCGTTTTCGGTCGTCGCGATCAGATACAGTTCGAGTTTCCAGGCGAACCGGCCGATGCACCGCCTGCACTCGAGCGTATCCTTGCGAAGGAGCCGCCCGATCGCAGGTACATGTTGTCAGACAAGCTGTGGAGATATCTCCGTGGCTACGCGGAGAAGCACAAAGCGAAAGGCAACGGTTTTGGGTATAGCTGCTTCGGCGGCAGCGACGTCGCTCGGACGCTCAGTGCGCGCTACTACAAGGATGGCTCGGAGATCCTGATCAGACAACGCGGCTGGAAGAATCCGCGCCGACTCACTCCGTCGGAGGCGAGAAACCTGATGGGATTCGATCTGAGGTTCGCTCAGCTGTTCGGACACGATGAAGGTTTTCCACAGGTGGTTTCCGATACGCAGGCCTATCGTCAGTTTGGCAACGCCGTCGTCCCGCATGTCGTCGAGGCGATAGGCAGAAAAATCGTCGACAGCATGGCCCGCGTGATACTCAGGACCGATTCAGGCTGTCTGTTGAAGGGGCGCGTGCGCGCGGCGTAGCCTTTGGACGTACACGACGGCGAGACTCGCTCCTACAACATGTCGCGGATCAAAGGCCGCGACACGAAGCCGGAAATGCGAGTACGTCGGGCCTGTCACGGACTGGGCCTGCGTTTTCGTCTGCAAAGGAAGGACCTGCCGGGCAGGCCGGACCTCGTCTTTCCGCGGCACAACACGGTCATTCTCGTGCACGGCTGTTACTGGCACTCTCATAGCTGCCGGCTCGGCAGCGTCGTACCAAAGACGAATGCTGAATTCTGGCGGACGAAGCGACTGGCTACCGTGGACCGGGATGAACGGAATGTGCGCGCACTTGAGTATCTCGGCTGGCGCGTGCTGATCTACTGGGAGTGCGAGACGAAGGATCCCGAAAGTCTCGCAGCCAGAATACGCGAAGATTTCTCGATCGTCCGCGAATAGCCCTTACAATACCTCCGGCAGTCGGGACAATCTCATTCGAAGGAGTACAGATGCGCATACTTCGAGTCTTTGCCGCGCCGATGCTACTGTGTGTCATGAGCTCCTTCGCGGGCGCGCAGGAGCCCGCAGGCGGTGCAGCCGTTTATGCTGCAAACTGCGCCCGGTGTCACGATGCTTCAATGCCGACGGTACCGTCGCGGGAGGCAATCGCCGCATACTTACCGGAGCGAGTCGAGACCGCGCTGTCGACATTCGTAATGCGTGCACATGGCGAAGGACTGAGCCATCAGCAAAGGCGAGCCGTTGCGGAGTTCGTTACCGGTTCGCCACCGGGCACGTTGCGCGACCCGCTCGAGGTCATTCCGGCTGACGCCTGGTGCGCGCGCGTATCCAATGTCGCGAATCCATTGGCTGGCGCGGCGTGGAACGGCTGGGGTGCCGGCGCTGACAATCGGCGGTTTCAATCGGCCGCTGCCGCAGGACTGTCGCGCGCTGACGTACCGCGTCTGCGCCTCAGATGGGCGTTCGCGGCACCGGGTGTGGTGGACTCGGGCTCCCAGGCAACGGTCGTCGGCGCTCGCGTGTTTTTCGGTACGCGCAACGGCATGGTGTATTCGCTCGATACACGATCCGGCTGTATCGCCTGGGCTTTTCAGGCTGAAGCCGGGGTGCGCTCGACACCGGTCGTCATGGACGATGATGAATCGAGCAGTGTCTACTTCGGCGACTCTTTCGCGAATGCTTATGCACTCGACGCGCTGACCGGGGAGTTGCGCTGGTCGGTGAAGCTGGATGAGCACCCCGCGGCGCTGATCACCGGCGGGTCCGTCTATCAGGACGGCCGCATCTATATTCCGATCTCTTCGATCGAAGAAAGTACGGCGCTCGACCCGACATACGAGTGCTGCACGTTTCGCGGCAGTCTCGTGGCACTGGACGCCGCAAGCGGCCAGGAGGAATGGCGGACGTCAATGATCGCCCGTGGCGCCGAACCGACCGGCACGAACTCCCTCGGGATGCAGCGATGGGGCCCGTCAGGTTCCGCCGTCTGGTCAGCGCCGAGTATCGACGCAGAGAACAATCGTATCTATGTCGCCACCGGTGACAATTATTCCGATCCTCCGGTTTCGACCAGTGATGCGATCATGGCGCTCGAGCTCGACACCGGGCGGATCGTATGGACGCAGCAGACGCTGCCCGGCGACGCCTGGAACCTCACGTGCATTGCAGGTGGGGAAAATACGTTCAACTGTCCGGAGTCCGAGGGGCCGGATTACGATTTCGGCAGCTCGCCTGTACTCGTCACGCGCAGTGACGGATCCCAGGTTCTGCTTGCCGGGCAGAAATCCGGCGTCTTATATGGGCTCGATCCCGAAGACGGTGACCTGCTTTGGGAGCGTCGCGTCACCGAAGGCGGCGTCCTGGGTGGTATCGAGTGGGGCTTCGCGACGGACGGCGATGCCGCTTACGTTGCACGTTCCGGCGCCTTTGAGCTGCCGCCCGGTGAAGCAGGTGGGCTGACTGCCGTCGATCTGTACGACGGATCGATCATCTGGGAGGCTCCGCCGGCGCAGGGCTCGTGTGCCAATCGTGTGCCAGGCTGCGGCACCGGGCAGCCTGCCGCCGTGTCAGTCATTCCCGGCGTCGTGTTCTCCGGGAGCCTCGACGGTCACCTGCGTGCCTACGACGCATCCTCCGGTAAGGTCATCTGGGACTACGATACAGTCAGGGATTTCGATACGGTTAACGGCGTGCCGGGGTTTGGTGGCGGAATGAACGGGCCCGGCGCGACGATTGCCGGCGGCATGGTATTCGTCAATTCCGGCTATGCGACCTTCGGCTTCATGCCGGGCAACGTGCTACTGGCGTTTTCAACGGAGTAGCCGTTCCTTGCCGAAACCGGAAGTGGCGCTGGCCGAATTCGTAACTCAGATCCGGCCCGAGGAAATCCCGTCCCGCACGCGCGAGATTGCGCGCCGAGTGCTGCTGGCCTGTGCCGGTACCGGCGTGGCGGCAGGCGGCGAATCGGGGATCCCTGAGCTGCTCGAATTACTGCGGCGTCGCGCCGGCGCCGAGCAGGCGCGCGCGCTGGTATTCGGCGGGAGCCTGCCTGCTCATGCGGCCGCCCAGTTCAACGGTACGTTATGCCGCGCGCTCGATTTCTGCGATGCGCTCGAGCCGGGCGCGCACAATGGATCATCAGTCGTGCCGGCGGCGTTTGCTGCTGCTGAGCTGGTCGGCGGAGTGAGCGGTGAGGCGCTGCTTGCAGCGATTGCGATCGGTTGTGAGGTGGGCGCGCGCATGCGCCTGAGCGAGTCGATGTACGACGGCTTCGACCCAACCGGAATCAGCGTCGTCTTCGCCTCCGCTGCCACAGCCGCGCGGATCCTCGGGCTTTCGAAGCATCAGACACTCAACGCGCTGGCGCTTGCCTTCAATCGGTGTGCCGGCAGCTTTCAGAGCAATATCGACGGATCGCTGGCGGTGCGCGTCATCCAGGGCTGGGTTGCGCAGACCGGAATCGAGTGTGCCGAGCTCGCGCGCGTCGGTATCACCGGTCCTGAAAACTTCCTGACCGGGGTATACGGCTTCGCGCACCTGTTCGGTCGAGGCGAGCTCGATCCCGAATCAGTCACAATTTCGATCGGCAGCGAGTGGCGTATGAATCAGATCACGTTCAAGAAATACCCGAGCTGCGGCGCAACGCAGGGCATGACCGAACTGAGTCTGGAACTCGTCGAAGCGCTGGATCTTTCGCCGGACGACGTGGCCCACGTCGACGTGCGCATCAATCCGTTTTGCCACCGGCTCGTCGGTGGCGAGTTCGCGCCGGGTGAAAACGCCCGCGTCGATGCGCAGTTCAGCGCCAGATATTGCGTCGCGAACGCGATCGTGCGCAGGTCCTCGACGCTGCAACACTTCACTCCGGAAGCAGTTGCCGATGTGCGGGTCAATGAACTAATCGCCCGGGTCGAATGTATCGGCGATCCGGCGCTGGATGCGCGCAGTCACTCGGCGGTCGATCTCGAGCTCACGGCGACGGACGGTGAGAAGCACATTCGTCGCCTCCAGGCATCGCCGGGCTTTCCGGGAAACGAGTTGTCGGATGCCGATCATGCCCGGCGCTTTGCCGACTGCATGAACTATGCGGCCTGTCCGCTCGCTCAGGATCAGATCGATACGTTCCGCCAGCGTCTCGACAATCTGGAGCAACTCGACGACGCCAGGACACTCATCGATTGCCTCATTCGATCGTGACGTAGCCGATCCGGTCGCCGGAAAACGTGCCGATCCAGACTTCGTTGCCGACCTTCAGTGCCATCGTCGCATTGCTGAATGTCGCGTTGGCCGCGCCTTGGGCGATCGTCTGGTACTGCATCGTCTCGGGATCGATCGACAGCGCCATGAATCCCCGGGCGCACTGCGCGTAAGCTTCGATATCGAACTCGGCCGGATCCGGCAGGCCGCCACATGCAGGTTCGTCGATAACGGTGCCGGCCGTTATCAGATTGCCGTCCGGTCCCATATGCACATTGTCGGGAATGATCGGCATTGGCGCGGTCGTGCGCAGCTGACGAGCCGGGTCCCCGCGGTCGAACGCCACTACAGTGCGCAGACCCGATGAAGCAACGAAGATTGCCGAGCCGTCAGCGGCTACCTCGATACCGTTGTTGGCCGGTAGCTCCGTGCCGTCGACGCGCTCGAAATCGCTGCCGCCTGGTGACCACGAGTACACGGCGCCGGTCGGTTTTCCTGCCATCGAGTCTTCGAACGTGAACTCCGGATGTATCGGAACCGTCGCAACGAGCGAGCCGTCGGTGAATGAGGCGACGCTGTTGGCTTCGAGGCCTTCCGGCATCAATGCGCAGCCGACCCAGGTCAGTATCGGCGTGCCGCCCGACAGGTCGATATCAAACGCTTCGATCGCCTCGCGCTCGCCGTGGCTCACTGCATAGAGCGTGAGTTGTCCGTTGCTGCCGGAACGCAGATTGAGTCCGTGCGTAATGAAGTTGCCGGTGTCAGGTTCGCCGGGACAGGCCGGGTAGGTCTCCGTGTCGAATTCGGCCCGTGCTGTATCGCCAGGGTAAAGCGCTGACCACTGCTTCGTTGCCGAGTCGACGAGATAGATTGGTGCGCCGGGCGCCATGCCGCTCGAAATGACCCACCTGGAACCGGGCACGAGCACGAGATCTTCTGCATTCTGCGGCCCGCAGACGAATCCGTATTCGCCTGACGATGCACACTGTCCGTCGCTGCCCGCGCTCGTTGCGTCCGTTGAATCCGAACTGCACGCACTCATGGTCGATGCAATGAGCAGCAGCGTAACCGAGGTGTATCGAGCGAATGACATAAAAGTTCTCCGAGGGTCACCCTGGGCGGATTCTAGCGAATTGCTGGTATGCTCGGGGACTCAGGTCGATTCAGGTTGTTCGATTCGGAGAGTAGCCATGGTACCGAATGCGATTTCGCCGGATTGCGGTCCGCGCATCGGGGGCCGTCTCGCGCGTTTGCTGCTGATCGCGAATTTCTGCTGCGTCGGCATCAGCGCTGCACAGCAAGCCGCTGATATCAGTGACATCGTGTTTCAGCCAGTATTGCTCGATCTGGTGCGTGGCGCAGAGATCGAGATGGGGGGGCTGTCGGAACGCGACAGGCAGGCGCTGCTCGATGCGATCGATGACTACGTCGCCGCGATTACGCCGCTGCGCGACGCCGGATCCTCGAGCCCGGAGCTGATCGGACGGCTCGCTGCGCTCGGTCTGACTTATCAACGCCTCGGCCGCCACGAGCAGGCGATCGACACGCTGGCTGAGGCGATCGAACTGACCGTCGTAAACGGCGGCAGGAACAACCTCGAGCAGATTCCGCTGCTGGAACAGCAGATTCCGAGCTTCCTCGCGCTCGATGACATCTCGAGTATCGATGACACAGAGGATTTCATCTACGAGCTCAACTCTGCTGCTTACGGTGCCGGAAGCCCGGAAATGTACGAAGCGACGATCGCTTTGGCCGACTGGAATACCGCCGCCTACTTCATCGAGAACTACCGGTCGTCGCTTGGCGGGAAGTTTCGCCGAATTCGCACAGGTGTGCCGGTTCGACTGGAACGAGCGCTGCGCGACACGGCGGGAGGCACCAATCCGATTTTCAGTGGCGCGATCAAAGGTGTCGATACGCAGGCGCTTGTCGACGTGCGGATGCGACGAATCGATCGGCTCTACAAAGCCTATCAGGACGCCATGTCCGAGAGCGGTAACGTTCGCTCCGATATCGTCATCGATATCGCGAAGCGCATTGCAAGGCTCGCTCACCTGATCAAACAGGAAATGGACTTCGAGCGGGATAACTACAGCTATGATCCAAATTACGAAGGCTCGCCCGAACAGGCGCTGCGAACGTCGGCCGTGCGTATGGACAATAGCTACGACACCGGCAGAAGCGCGCTCGAATATCTGCTCGACATATTGAATTCAGCGCCGGATCTGCCTCCGGCGGTCATTGCCTCGGCGCAGCTCGATCTCGCAGACTGGCATCTGGTATATGGCAAGGCTCGCGCAGCAGAGCGTTTGTACGAGGAGTCATACGAGTTGTTGCTGGACGCCGGCATCGCCGGCGCCGACATCGATCGTGCGCTTGCGCCGGATATGCCGCCGATGATTCCGCTGTTCGCGACACACTTGTACTCGAAGCAAAGCGCCGGGCTGCAAGCCGATGCGCGGCTCGCCTATAACGGGTACGTCGACATCGCCTATAAAGTCGATGAGCTCGGCAACGGCGTGGATCTCGAGTTCCTGGGCAGCTCGGGGGAGGATACCGATCGTATCGAGGCGCTGATCGAATCGCAGTTCAAATCGATCAAGTTCAGGCCTGTGCTCAGGGGTGGCGAACTGCGCGGGTCCGGGCTTATCGAGGCGCGCTATTACTATGCCTTTTGATGTGCCGGCGGAAGCGTTTCGAGTTCCCAGAGCACGATTGATGTGTCCCGCTTCAGGAACACGCCGCCGCCCAGATTGAAGAACGACCGCTGCAGCCGCCGGCGATACCAGGTGGCCGGGCGTTTATAGACATCGGCATCGGAAATGTCCGGGTCGACGTTTTCTTTCCAGTCGATGTCTGTCGGCACGCTCAGATAAAGTGCACCGCGCGTGAGCTGCGTGAGATTTTCGATCGCGAGGCTTGCCTGTTTGTCCGATAAATATTGAACCGTGTCCTGACAAACGACGAGATCGGCTGGCCTGGCGGCACGATAGTCGACGACGGATCCGTACTCCCAGCCGTATTCCTCACACAGATACTCGCTGTACTCGACGCCGCGGTAGCGCGCCTTTGGGTAATGTACCGCGAGCGTATCGCGCCACAGACCCAGTCCGCAGCCGATGTCGATCACGTTCCGTACGGGCTGACCGATGTGACGCAGGTAAGCGCAGACGAAATCGCAGAGTCGCTTCGTATCGTCCAGCTCGCGGCGGCGCGGCCGCTTCCTGCCGTAGAAGCGATCGTAATAGCGCTTGTCGAACCGGCACATTCAGCCGTTACTGAAAGCACGCTTCAACGCGGCATTGCGATCCGCGACCATCTTCTGCGAAACCTGCGCTTCGGGCGCGAAAGCATCGAATGCGTGAAAGGCGCCAGGGTAGACGACGAGGCCGACCTCGACGCCTGCCTCGTTGAGCCGGCCGGCGTATTCGAGACAGTCGGGCACGAACATATCGAGTGCCCCGACCGCGATATGCGCCGGAGGCAGTCCGCTCAGGTCCTCGGCCCGGATCGGCGCCGCGAAAGCCGGCACATCGTCACTGCCTTGTTTGTTGCCCAGATAGGATTGCCAGCCAATCAGCGTGCTTTCCCGGCTCCAGAACAGGTTCTCCGGCACGTTCGCGCTGACCTGCTCGATGTTTCTGTCATTGATCGAAGGGTAGACGAGCAGCTGAAAACACGGCTTTACATCGCCTGAATCCCGTGCCCGCAGTGCAAGCGCAGCCGCGAGTCCGCCACCTGCGCTGCTCCCGCCGACGGCGATGCGGGTCGGGTCGATGCCGAGTGTGCCAGACTCGTTGTGCGTCCACTGTAGTGCGGCGAAGCAGTCGTCGAGCGCGGCGGGATACGGATTTTCCGGGGCGAGTCGATATTCGACTGAGACGATGCGGCAGCCGACGTCTTTGGCCATCTGGCGGCACAACAGGTCGTCGAGGCCGATGCTGCCGATTACATAGCCGCCCGGGTGCATCCACAGCAGCGCCGGCGAGTCGACACTGATGGTCTCGGGTTTGTA
>JASFSB010000040.1:0-9488 GCA_050114615.1 Gammaproteobacteria bacterium | reverse complement strand
GTTGCTGGCGTTCTTGAGCTGGACGTGCGGCGCGATACTCGGCTCGGTTTCACTGTCGCGCCGCGAGCTGCGTCGGCTATCGTATCTGAGCATTCCGCGCAACGCCAGACCGTCCGATTCGCGACTACCGTCTCTGGAAAGCGACGCGGACTTCGAGCGTTTCGTCAGTGATGAAATCCACGCTCAGAGTCGCTGACCGCGATCGAAGCGATGGCGATCCGTCGATGTCTCGAGCTGCGATTCGTTCGCTTCCTCATCGCCGGCACCGTCGCTTTTGCCGTCGATGCCCTGGTTCTGACAGCGCTCGTAAACGCGCTCGGCTGGCCGCCGACATGGTCTCGTCTGATTTCGTTCCCGACGGCGGTCACGGCGAACTGGCTACTGCACCGGCAGCATGTCTTCGAGCCGACAGACAGTCCGCAAACAGAGTACGTCAGATTCTTCGCAGTACAGTTGCTCAGTGCCGGTATCAACCTCGGAATCTACTTCACGGCGGTCCTGAGCGTCCCGCTCATGGCACGCTGGCCAATACTCGCTCTGGCAATCGGTTCGCTCGTCGCGATGTTCGCGAGCTATTTCTGCAATGCACGATTCGTATTTACCGAGCGCATTAGTTGACCACTTCGGAGACACGGAATGAAGCTCGATAACAGGACCCTTGCGCTTGCGGCAATCTGGTTCGTCGGCGCCGCCCTCGCCCTGTTCTTCGCAACCGTGCACTTCGAATCCGCCTTCGTCGACGGCGAATTCATCCCACGCACGAACGATTCGTTCTATCACGCCAGACGGATCCTCGATGCGGCAATCGGCTCAGGGTTTTACGAATTCGATCCGCGACTTCACGTGCCCGAGGGCTCATGGATCTCCTGGCCCTGGGGTTATGATTTTCTCACTGCGCAGGCACTGCGCCTTGCGATATGGCTGCAGCCGTCTACGAACCCAATGGGGTTCGTTTCCTATGTGCCGGTGAGCTTCGCAGCGATAAATTGCGGACTGTTCGTCGCCGCAGCCGGCCAGACGGGATTGCGCGTTTCACTCGTGGCGGCAGCAGCGCTGGCGCTCGCCATGCTGCCCGTATCCCAGGTCATGCACTCGATCGGCATGATCGATCACCATTTTCTCGAATTTACGTTTGTGCTCCTCGCGAACTGGCTCGGCCTGCGCTGGTTCTCCGATCGTTCGGACCCGCGCCGCGCCGTGATGCTGGGCGCAGCCCTGGGAATTGCGGTCGCTTTTCATAACGGATTGTTCGCTCTGCAAATACCGTTACTCGCATGCGCGTTCATCCTGTGGCTGCGTAACGACATGGCGTATCCGCGCACAGTCCTCTGGCTGGCGGGTGCGTTATTGGTGACGACACTGATCGTTGCTCTGCCGTCGGCACCGTTTCGCGAATTCATGTTCGAATTCGCGCTGCTGTCGTGGTTTCACGTCTACATCGCTTCGTGCACGAGTGTCGTGCTGATCATCATGGCGATGACGAAGCGGAACGCGAAGAATTTCGCGTTGCTTGCCGGTACTGCTGTGCTGCTCGCAGCTCCGATCCTCTTTCAGGCCATCAGGGGTGCAAGCTTCGTATCCGGAGAAATGTCGTATCTGGATTCGATCTCCGAAGTACAGAGTCCGCTCGTCATGTTCACGACTACATGGGGTCCGACAGCAACAGCATCGTTCTATAGTTGGCTGATTATTTTCGCGCCGGCTCTGCTCGGGCTCTACGCGTGGCGCTCGATTCGCGAAGCCAATCCGCATGTACTGTATTTTTCGGTCTGGGCAGTATTCGGGCTCGCGTTGTTGTTGACGCAATATCGACTTCACTACTTCGGCATCTTCGCGCTGATCGTCGGACCGTGTCTGCTGCTTCAGGAAGTGTCAGAGCGATATACCTGGCGAAACGGCATCGCATTCGTCGTCGCGCTCGCCACAGTTATGGTCGCCTGGCAACCCGCGCTCAGAAACCGGCTCTTCTCCGTTTATGCGCCCGCCAGCGATGACAATTACGCCGATAGCAGGGCGATCTTCGAAGAGCTCGAGCGGGAATGCGATGCTGACCCCGGCCTCGTGCTCGCAGATAGTGACGACGGCAGCCCGATCCTGTTTCACACCGAATGCTCGGTCTTGTCGAACAACTTCATCATGCGCCCCGCCGATGAGGTTGCATTGGGCCAGATATATGCGCTGATGCAGGGAACGCCTCAGGGCATCCTGGAATTCGAGCCTGAAATCAAATATGTGTTTCTGCGTGCACTGGACTTCGCGCTACCCGATCAGCTCGACGGTGCAATCAATATCGACACGAGAAGCCCCATCGGCAGCGCACTGCTCGGCAAAGGCCCCTTACCCGAAGGATTCGAAAACGTTCACTCCGTATATCGAGGTCTCAAACCGGGCGATCCTGTCTATCTGTTCGCCCGCCTGCTCAAAATCAACCGGTCAGATTCGCCGTAGGCGGTACTATCGCGCAGGGGGCGCTGGCACAACCCCGCGTGTATGATGCCGTCGGTGTCGGCCATGCAAGATCATTCCAACCCTGTTCTCGGAATCGCGTTTAAGCTCGCGTCCGTGGTGTGTCTGGCAGGCATGGCCGCCTGCGTCAAACAGCTCGGCTCATCGATTCCGGTTGCACAGACCATCTTCTTTCGCGGCGCGACCGCGATGCTCGTTCTCGCCGTCATAGCGTGGCGCGGCGAAGGCCTGCATCTGCTGACGACGCGCAACTGGCGCGCGCACGCTGCCCGGTCCCTGCCCGGCTCACTGAGCATGTTCTGCTGGTTCACGGCGCTGACGATGATTCCGCTTGCGCAAATGACGGCGATCTCGTTCACGATTCCGCTGTTTCTGACTGTGCTGGCAATGATATTTCTCGGCGAACGCATTCACGCCTATCGCTGGACGGCGCTCGGAATCGGCTTCGCGGGCGTACTGATCATCGTGACACCGGAATTGACGATTGCCAGTGGCAATGTGCTCGGTATCGGCGTCAGCCTGCTTGCCGCGATACTCGCTGCCTTCGCACTGCTGTTCCTGCGCCGCATGAGCGGGCACGAACATGCCCTGACCATCACGTTTTACTTCTTCGTGACTTCATCGACTCTTGCGCTGCTCACACTGTTGTTCAGCAGCTGGCCTGCACCGACCCGCACGCAATGGCTGTTACTCGGTTTGACGGGTTTATTCGGCGTGCTCGGACAGTTGTTCATGTCCTACACCTATCGACATGCGGAAGCCTCGCTCGTCGCGCCGCTGGAATACGTCAACATGCTGATCTCGATGAGCATAGGCTTCTACGTGTTCCACGAGATCCCGCACTTATCGACATGGATAGGCGCGCCGCTGGTCATCACATCAGGCGCAATCATTCTCTGGCGCGAGTACGTCAGGCTCAGACGAATTCGCCCGGTTCAGCGCCTCGCCCCCTGACAATCCGATCTCCAACACACTACCATGCCGCTTACAGCGTCCGGGCGCGATACACGGCGGAGGAAGATCAGATGGCGGTGAGTCGACGGGATTTCCTGCAGCGCTCCACGGCAGCGAGCCTGGCGGCAGCTGCGATGACGCGACTTAGCAGCGCCGCCGCCCAGCCCGCTCAGGGCATTCGCACGGTCGAGACGCCCGTGCTCGAGATTGCTTACGAAGAGCATGGCGATCCCGATGGCACGGCTATCATGCTGCTGCACGGATTTCCCTACGACGTGCGGTCGTTCGACGACGTCGTCGGACCGCTCGCAGCAGCGGGCTATCGTGTGCTCGTTCCATGGCTGCGCGGGTATGGCCCGACACACTTCCGCGACCCGGCATATCCGCGAATGGCCGAGCAGGCAGCACTGGCACAGGATCTCATCGACTTTGCCGATGCGCTGGGCATCGAGCGCTTTGCCGCGGCGGGCTTCGACTGGGGCAATCGTGCTGCGTGCTGTGCGGCCGTGCTGCACCGTGACCGGTTCATCGCGATGGCCGCCGTTGGCGGGTATACCGTCCAGAACACTGTCGAACCCGGTGGCGTCATGCCCGCGCGTCTCGCATCCATGTTCTGGTATATGTGGTACTTCAATACGGACGCAGGCGAACGCGCACTTCGGGCCAATCGCCACGACCTCGTGCGCTATCTCTGGGACACCTGGTCGCCGGAATGGACATACTCCGACGATGACTATGCACGCTCGGCGGCGTCCTTCGACAACCCGGATTTCGTCGACATCGTCGTGCACTCGTATCGACATCGTCAGCTCAACGCGCCCGGCGAGGCGCGTTTTCTGGACGACGAGCGCCGCCTTGCCGCACGACCGGTGATCGATATTCCTGCGATTGTCCTGCGCCCGGGTGCATCGGGGCTGGGCGGGCGACCTTCGCCGGACCCCTCGGCAGATCAGCGACAATTCAGCAACCTCGTCGCACGCCGCATCGTTCAGGGCGCAGGACACGACCTGCCCAGGCACCGTCCTGATGCGCTTGCCGATGCGTTGCTCGAATTACTGGCTTAGTTTGCCGCCATGTGAGCACGCGCGCCGCGCCAGGCTGCAAATGCCGCCAGCAGGACCAGAACCGGTAAAAGCGGGTGCTGATACAACAGGTTCAGCGGACCGTCAAACAGAACGACGGTATGGCGCAGTGCGCGTTCGAACATCGGACCGAGGATGAAGCCGATTAAAAGCACGATGTAGGGGTACTCGAACTTGCGCATGAAATAGCCGGCAACACCGAAAACGAGCATCACACCGACGCCGAACATCGAACCCGCGGACACATAAGCGCCGGTCATACACAGCAGTGCGGCCGATGCGACAATGAGTTTTCGGGGAATCGCGAGCAGCATCGCGAAAAACCGCAGACCGACATTGCCGACAAAAAGATTGACGACGTTGGCGAGCATCAGAGAAACGAACAGGCCATATATGACCTCGGGGTTCTCAGCGAAAACGAACGGGCCCGGTGTGACCCCGTGAATCAGGAATGCGCCGACGATCAATGCGGCCGTTGCGCTGCCCGGGATGCCCAGCGTCAGCAGCGGAATCAGACTCGACCCGATGACCGCGTTGTTCGCCGATTCGATTGCTGCAAGCCCTTCGAGTTTACCGGACCCGAACTGTTCCGGATTCTTCGATACCCGCCGCTCGTAACCATAGGCAAGGAACGCCGCGATCGAGGCACCGAGCCCTGGCAAGGCACCCACCGCCGTTCCGATTGCTGAGCCGCGCAGTATCGCAGGTACCGACTTCCTGAGCTCCGCCCGGCTCAGGCGATCATTGCGGTCATTCGTCAACTCGACGCGTACGCTGCGGCCATCGACGTGCGCGCGGAGAAAATATTCCTCTATCTGGAACAGCACTTCGCCGAGCACGAGCACGCCAATGGCGAGGGAAACCATCGGCAGCCCGTCCTGCAGTTCCAGCACACCGAATGTGAACCGCTCACCGCCGGTTTCGATGTCGAGCCCGATCGTTGCGAGCAGCATACCGATGGACAACGCGACGACTCCCTTCATTAAGGAGCGCCCCAGAAAACTCGAAATGAAGGCAAACGAAAATATCAGCACGCCCAGCAGCTCGGCAGGACCCATCCGCAGAGCGAGGATCGCGAGCGGCGCCGCGGAAACGATGAGCACGAGATCGGCCAGTATGTCGCCCGAGACCGAGGCGTAAAGAGACATCAGCAGCGCCTTGCGTGGCTTCCCCTGCCTGGCCAGAGGATAGCCCTCCAGTGCAGTCAGCGCAGACGACACTTCACCGGGGGTATTGATCAGAATCGATGTAATCGCGCCGCCATACTCACCCCCTTTATGGACGCCGAGCAAAAAAGCGATGGCGGACACCGGATTCATCGCATAGGTCAGGGGGACACCGATCGCGACGGCCATCGGCGCGCTGAATCCGGGAATCGCGCCCACGACGATACCCAGCGTCACACCCAGGATGATGAAGGCTATGTTCAGCGGCTCGAGCGCGCTCGAGAACCCCGTGAGGATCGCGTCCATTCGCGGCTACGGAAGCGGAAACCCGAGCAGCCGTGAAAACAGCAGCCACAGAGCCACCGGAAGTCCGATCGCGCTACCGACGACGACCCGCAAGCGCGCCCGCCCCAGACCCATGAATCCAATGACGATCGCCGCAGCGCCGGGCAGATAGCCGAACAGGCTCATGACAGAAAATCCCACAGCCATGACCGCAGCCGCAGCACCGATGAACAGCCAGCTTGCTCGGGACATGACCGTAGCCGCAGAGTGCGCTGCGGGCCCGGCCAGGCGCCGAACCAGCATCAGCACAATCGCGAACAGCCCCAGCGCCGCGGCAACCACGGGCATAAACGCCGGCGAAAGCTCGCCCGAAGCAGCGTCATTCGCAGCCTCGTCGATGCGCGCGACGGCGCGCTCGAGCATGGCAGATTCATCCTCGAGCGCCCGTGTAATGGCCTCCGGGCCAAGGAAATACTCCGGATAGCGGAGATTGCGGACCAGCGTGCGCACCGCTTCTGAAGCGATGGCCTGCTCCAGGGCCGGCGAGAGCACGGATCTGATGTCGTCGGGTAATCCGGGCGGCGCTGAGACGACGAAGGTCGAACACGACGATACGTCATAGCCCAGTTCTCGCAACGTCGGCACGTCGGGCGAGGTCAGGAGTCGCGAATCCTCGACGGAAGCAAGCACTCGCATCTGACCGGCCGCCACGAAGCTGATATGCGGGCCGCCCGAAAAACCAAAGTCGGCATGACCGCCTAGAATAGTCTGCATGATCTCACCGCCACCCTGTACGGTGATCACTCTGAACTGTATACCCTCAGCGTCCGCGATATAGTCAGCGACGATCTTCGTCAGCGGTGACTGCGATGCAAATACCGGCTGCTCCCCGCGCCTGGCTGCCGCAACGAGATCTTCGAGGGTCTCATACGGCTTCGACGTGCTCGTGACGAGTGCGCATTGTCCTTTCGACACGGATGCGAGGTGCGTGAAATCTCCAACGGAATAAGGCGTCACACCTGGCATGACAATCGGATTACCCGTGTACGCATGCGAAATCGTCAGGCCCAGGCTGTAGCCATCCGGCTCGCTGTTGCGCAATTGCGTTGCCATGACGGCACCGCCGGCGCCCGGCGTGTTGTGAACGACCACAGGCTGGCCGAGCACGGTCTCCATCGAACGAGCCAAAACACGTCCGAGCGCGTCCGTGCTGCCGGAAGGCGCAGAACCGATGTAAAGATCGATCGGTTTGGTGGGGAAAGCAGCCGTGGCGGACGCGGCGGGAAACAGACTCAGCAGAGTCGACAATGCCACTACGAGCCTTCGTCGCTGACGGCTTGCGGATATAGCTCGCAGGATCACGACGGACGTACTTTGCTAATCCGCTGACTCGGCCGGCCCGATTTCTTCACCGACGATGGATGTCGATTCGACGCCATCGACACCAAACGGGACATCGCCGAGCAATGTAACGCGGTAGAGCTGGCGATCGAATTCGGTATCGAAAATGTCCTCTGGAGCCAGGTGCGCCGTCGCGCGGTTGTCCCAGATCGCGACATCGCCTGCGTTCCACCGGAATCGGACGACAAACTCAGGTCGCACGACGTGCTCCCAGAGAAACTCGAGGAGGACCTGGCTCTCTCTCGCGCTCAGACCGACAATCGACTTCAGAAAGGCCGGACTTACGTACAACACACGCTCCCGGGTTTCGGGATGCACGCGAATGAGCGGGTGCTCGCTCGAGAAACTCCTGCGCTGAGTCCGCGTCAACGCATCCGTCGTCACCTCGCCATAGCCATGCACAGCGCGCAGTCTGTCGAGGAATCCGCGCAGCGTGGGCGAAAGCGCGTCATAAGCGGCCGCGAGGTTGGTGAACTGTGTGTCTCCGCCGTACGGCGGAATCGCGACGCCCCGCAAAATCGATGCCTTCGGCGGGTTGATCAGCGTCGTCAGATCCGTATGCCAGCCAGTCCACGGCCTGATCGGTTCTGGCTCCGTATGTGTGTGCCGCTCACGCCGTTTGGCGATTGAATAGATTTCCGGATAACCGTCTTCATGGCCATAGAGAACATGACCAACCGTTGGCTTGCCCAGTTGCCGGGCAAAGGCGACGTGTTGCGCGTGATCGAGATGTTGCCCGCGAAAGAACACGACCTTCCATTCGAGCAACGCTTCCCAGACTTTGTGGACGGCAGCTTCCCCGAGCGGTCGTCTAAGATCGACGCCGGATATTTCCGCGCCCGTAAACACCGACATCGGACGCACTTCGATTGCGTCCGGCGACTGTATTTCGTCGGAGACTGAATTCATCGGCGTTCCCGTGTTTGTGGCTTTACAGCCGGCACTGGCTTTGCTATCAGTCAAGACTGATCAAGCGCGCCCCTCAGGTCAAGCGCGGAAGCGGCAAAGAGAGCTATACCCGATGGATCGACACGTGGAAGTGCCACAGGCCAGGCCGCTCAACCCTGTAATCGGCGCGGAATTGAGTGGCATCGATCTCAGCCAGGCGCTGTCAGAGGAGACGATCCGCTTTATTCAGGGCGCGCTGAACGAGTATCAGGTCGTCTTCCTGCGCGATCAGCGTATCACGCCGCAGCAACAGCTGGACTTCGGCAGGCGCTTCGGCGAGCTGCATGTCCATCCGACTGTTCGCGGCAAACCGCGCTCGGAATGGACGGAACTGATGCCTGTGCATGCCGACGCGAGCACGGTACGGATCGCCGGCGACAAATGGCACACCGACGTCTCGTGTGACGAGAAGCCGCCTTATGCAAGTATTTTGCATCTGACGACGATTCCGGAAACAGGCGGCGATACGCTGTTCTCGAGTATGTATGCCGCTTATCAAGCGTTGTCCGAACCCATGAAGAGTTTGCTGGACGGGCTGACAGCCACCCATGATGGCGGCCCGAACTACAGCGATCGCGAGCAACGTGATCGCGAGGAAAACCCGCACCGGGTCGCCTCAGCCGCCGTCCACCCCGTCATTACGACGCACCCGCTGACCGGACGCAAAGCGCTCTATGTCAATTCGGTCTTCACGGTGCGAATCAATGAGCTCAGTGAGGCCGAGAGTGGTGCAGTGCTCGATTTCCTGTTTGCGCACGTCAAGCGACCGGAGTTTCAGTGCCGATTCAAGTGGCAGAAGAACTCGATCGCCTTCTGGGACAATCGCGCCGTGCAGCACTACGCAGTGTGGGACTACTATCCGGCAGTGCGCTCGGGACAGCGCGTTACGATTCGCGGAGATCGGCCGGTATGAGGTCAGCGCCCGGGTGAAAGATTCGGGCCGCCGCCGTACCGATCGCCGTGATCGATGCGGCGGCGACTCGTATCCAGTCTGAACGTGTTGCCGAATTCTCGAAAACGCTGCCGCTAGTCTTCGCCCTCAGCAGTGCGTACCGGCACGCTCGTGTACACGCGCTGAGTATCGCATTGTGTCACTCGACCGAAGATCTGCCCTGCCCGCTGCAGGCCGCCAGGCACGACCGTCGCGATGGCGTTCCCGTAGGCCGCCGCTGAACTGTACGCCGTG
>JASFSB010000039.1:0-9580 GCA_050114615.1 Gammaproteobacteria bacterium | reverse complement strand
CGACGGAGGTTTATGCGCACGCCGGAATACTGCTGCGACAGATCGAGGCGCTCGAGCAGCAGCTGTAAAATACCGACCATAACGATTCAACCGAAGACTGCCGTCATTGCAGAGACAGACACTGGTGCCGGGAGAGAGACTTGAACTCTCACTCTGTTGCCAGAACCGGATTTTGAGTCCGGCGCGTCTACCAATTCCGCCATCCCGGCATGTTCGGGCGATCTGAGCGCGCAGCGAAGTTTGCCAGAAATTGCGACGTTTCGCCGCTCTCCCGCGTCTATACGCATATGGAACAATCACCGAGCAGCTCGGTCGACCCGGTACTCGTGCGCCGTGCACGGAGTGGAGAAGAGGCAGCCCTTGCAGCGCTTTATCACTCCGTTGCAACGGACGTTTACACCCTGGTGCGGCGCGTGACGGGCTCTGCGGAGTTGGCCGAGGATGTTTTGCACGAATCTTTCATCGATGCGTTGACGAAGCTCGACGATCTGCGTGATGACGCGGCGTTTGCCCCCTGGCTGAAGCGCATTGCAGTCAATCGCGCGCTCAGTCATCTGCGTTCGAGTTGGGTGTCGAAGCGGGTCGACTGGACGCAGGACGACTTTATGCGCCTGCCGGCTCCGCTCGAGCAGGCCTGCGATTCAGCTCGGCTCGAGGCTGCCCTCGATGCGTTACCGCATGCCGCGCGCGTAGTCGTGTGGCTCTACGACGTGGAGGGATACACGCATCGGGAGATCGGCGAGCTGATGGGGCTGTCCGAGAGCTTTTCGAAAACCCGTCTCGCGCGCGCGCATGCGAGCCTGCGCGCGATGCTGGGAGACGAGGAAGGGGTCAACGGGGAAGAATCGATATGCATAGGTGCACTGAAGACGATATGAGTCTGCGCAGTGCTTTGCGCAGGCTGCCAGCGTGCGAGCCACCGGCGGTGATCTGGCGACGCATCGAGGCGTCTCTGGCCGGCCCCGGTGTGCCGTCTGCGCCCGGGGGGCATGCTGCCGGCGCGCGTTCAGCGCACTATGCGGTCGCTGCGGGTCTGGCGGCCATTCTGGTGTTGGCTGCAGTCGTGCTGTCAGGACATTCCGGGTCTTCCGATGTGCCGGAGCATGTGGAGCAGGCGGTCGATTCCGGTGGAGATCTCGCCGAACTGCTTGCCGAATCGGCGCGCCTGGAGCGCGCCCTCGTTTCACTGCCACGCCACGACGGTGTCATCCGCGTCGGCACCGCGAGCACGATTGCCGGGCTCGAGGATCACATTGCCTGGCTCGACGCGGAACTCAGTATGAGCGCGGCGTTCGATATGGATCCATCGTATCGGGAAGTGCTCTGGCGCGAGCGTGTCGACGTCATGAATGCGCTGGTTGACGTTCAATATGCGCAGCTGCCGGCGCGGGTGCTGCTTCAGTAGAGGGAATAGGCATCATGAGACCATTGCAACTCGTAGTTTTAGCTGTCCTCCTTCACGGGACGCCGGGTATGGTCCTGTCGCAGTCTGCGCCGCCGGACCCTGAGCCGCCGGATCCCGCGCAGCTGGAGCAGGCGAGGGCGAAACTCGAGGCTGCGCGAACAGAGCTCGAACGCGCGGCGCAGGAACTCGCCCGATTATCCGCCACACAGTATGCATCGCTTGCACACGGTCCTTACATAAACGCGGGAATGTTGCGCATCGGACGCCCCTTGCTTGGCCTGAACATTGGGAACGACGATGATGGTGTGCGCGTGGTCGGTGTCACGCCGGGCGGCCCCGGTGAGGCGGCCGGGATCGAACCCGGCGATCTGATCGTCAGTATCGAAGCAATCGAAGTGGACGGGAGTTCCGCAGGCAACCCGATACGACGGTTCTTTGATGTGCTCAGTGATGTCGAGGCCGGCAGTGACGTCGAGCTCGGGCTGCTGCGTGACGGCGCATCTCAGACGGTGATCGTCGAGACGAACGAATCGCGTCTGCCCGCGTGGTTCGGCGCCATCGGCGAGCGAGTCGATCACGTGGTCCGCGATTTCCCCCATGTAGCTGAGCGGAATTTCGTGCGTGTGATGGAACAACCATACTTTTTCGGCGCCTGGAGCGATATGGAGCTCGTCGAGCTGACGCCCGGTCTCGGCGAGTACTTCGGGACCGACGAGGGTCTGCTCGTCGTGCGCGCACCGGAGAGTGAGGACATCGATCTGCTCGACGGGGACGTCATCCTGCAGATCGGCGGCCGGGTGCCGCAGTCCGTCGGGCATGCGATGCGCATCCTTCGCAGCTTCGAACCCGACGAACCACTCGAAATCACGCTCATGCGCAATCAAAGGCGCCAAAGCGTGGAGCTGACTCGCTAGCGTACAATGCCGCCGCGATGCATCGCGGTGATTTCCATTACGAGCTGCCGGTGGAGCTGATTGCTCAGTTCCCGCCCGCCGAGCGCGGGGGCGGGCGCCTGCTCGTGCTCGACGTCGAAACCGGCCGTATATCTGATCGCCAATTCAGCGACTTCGAGTCGCTGGTCCGTTCCGAAGACCTGCTGGTTTTCAACGACACCCGTGTCGTGCCGGCGCGAGTGGCAGGGAGGAAGGCAAGCGGCGGACGCGTCGAAGTCATGCTCGAGCGTATTCGTCCCGGAAATGTGGCGCTGGCGCAGATCCGGGCAAGCCGCTCGCCACCGATAGATTCGTTGCTGGAGCTCGAGGGTGCTGAGACGGTTCGTGTGACAGGACGCGCGGGGGCGCTGTTCAGGCTTCAGTTTCAGTGCGATGTTCAGGCGTATTTCGAGCGACACGGTGCAGTGCCATTGCCGCCATACATCGAGCGCCCGCCGAGCGACGACGATGTGCATCGCTATCAGACGGTTTTTGCCAGAAAGGCAGGCGCCGTCGCAGCACCCACGGCAGGCCTGCATTTCGACGACGCAGTCCTGCGCCGCCTGCGCGCGAACGCTGTGACGAGTGCGTTCGTCACTTTACATGTCGGTAGCGGCACGTTTGCGCCCCTGCGTGAAACGCAGGTCGAACAGAATGTTCTGCACGAAGAATACGTCGAGGTTTCCGAGGACGTGTGCGAGGCAGTCGCGGCTGCGCGCGCGCGCGGCGGGCGCGTCATAGCAATCGGGACGACGGTCGTGCGCGCGCTGGAAACGGCCGCCGCCGACGGCAGGCTCGCGCCGTTCGAAGGGGAAAGCCGATTGTTCATATATCCGGGTTACGAGTTCAGAATCGTCGACGCCATGCTGACCAATTTCCATCTGCCTGAATCCTCACTGCTGATGCTCGTCGCGGCGTTTGCAGGCACCTCCAGGGTGCTGGCGGCCTACCGGCACGCCGTTCGGGAACGCTATCGCTTCTTCAGCTACGGCGATGCAATGTTTGTTTCCAGGGTGGGCCCGCACCATGCGCTTTGAGCTCATCCGGACCGACGGCGCGGCGCGGCGCGGTCGCATGTTTTTCGAACGCGGCAAAGTGGAGACGCCGGCATTCATGCCGGTTGGAACGTATGGAACGGTGAAAGCAATGACGCCGGAAGAGCTCGAAGCGATTGGCACTGACATCGTGCTCGCCAATACCTTTCATCTGATGCTGCGGCCAGGTGTCGAAGTGATCGAGCGTCACGACGGGCTGCACCGCTTCATGAACTGGAGTCGCCCCATATTGACCGACTCGGGCGGATTCCAGGTCTGGAGCCTCCGGAGCCTGCGAAAGATCACTGAGGCAGGTACGGAATTCAGATCGCCCGTCGACGGTGCGCTGGTGCAGCTGACGCCGGAGCGATCGATCGACGTTCAGCACGGGCTCGATTCGGACGTGGTGATGGTGTTCGATGAATGCACACCGTACCCGGTCGCGGAAGCGAAGGCGCGCGAATCGATGGAGCTGTCGATGCGTTGGGCGCAGCGTAGTCGCAGTCGGTTCGATACGCTCAAGCGCGAACGGCTCGGTGATGCTGCCCTGTTCGGTATCGTGCAGGGGAGCGTCTTCGACAATCTGCGATTCGAATCGCTCGACGGATTGCGGGCGATCGGTTTTGACGGTTACGCGATCGGCGGGCTCGCAGTAGGCGAACCCGAGGGCGAACGTCTGGCTGTTCTCGACGCGCTCGTCGACAGATTACCGCCGGAGCAGCCCCACTATCTGATGGGTGTTGGCACGCCCGCTGATCTCGTTAAGGCCGTGGCGCGCGGGATAGATCTGTTCGATTGTGTGATTCCGACCAGGCACGCGCGCAACGGGCAGTTGTTCACGAGTGCCGGGCCGTTGAATATCCGCAACAGCGTGCACCGGGAGGATACCGGGCCGCTGGATCCGAATTGCGCATGCCCGACCTGCAGCAGCTATTCCCGCGCCTATCTGCGCCACCTGCATCGCTGTAACGAGATTCTGGGAGCCCGTCTATGCACGCTCCACAACCTCTACTTCTATCAGCAACACATGGCGCGGATGCGGGCGGCGATCGAGGCCGGGGAGTTTGCTGCTTTCGCCAGCGAGTTTCTGGCAGCAGACACCGATTCGGAAACAGCTATGCAATAATACGCGGCCACATTGGGTGCGCGATTAGCACGCGCCCGGCAGCTACGGGGCTCAGATAATGGATTTGTTGATGAATTTCCTCATTGCGCCGGCTTATGCGCAGGACGGCTCGACCGGTGGCACGCTTGCGAGCTTTCTGCCGCTGATACTGATATTCGTGCTCTTCTATTTCCTGTTGATTCGCCCGCAGCAAAAGCGGCAGAAGGAACATCAACAGATGGTCACGGCATTGTCGGTTGGCGATGAGGTCGTCAGCGGCGGTGGGCTGCTCGGTAAGGTCACGGAAGTCGGTGAGCAGTTCGTTACCGTCGAGATCGCTTCGAATGTTGCGGTCAAGCTGCAAAAACACACGATCTCGAGCGTGATGCCAAAAGGTACGGTAAAGAGCGCCTGACCGGAAATCAGCACTTGAAAATCACCCGCTACGGACACACCTCCTCGCAATGAGCAATCGATCGAAGCTGCTGTTGGTGCTCGCGGTACTCCTGTTCGGTTGCATCGTCGCATTGCCGAACGTTTTTCCGAGCGACCCGGCCATCTACGTCTCACGTACCGATGGCGTCAACGTCGACGGGCCTGTGCTGAACCAGATTCGCGGCAGCCTCGATGCGGCCGGCCTCGGTTACCTCGACGTCGCAGAGAATGCCGGCTCGGCACTGGTTCGCTTCGCTGATGTTCAGTCGCGCGATCTCGCGGGTGATCGACTCGGCGAGGATTTCCCCAACCTCGTGGTTGCGATCACGATGGAGCCGCGCGTGCCGGCCTGGATGCGTACCGTCGGGCTCGAGCCGATGAACCTGGGTCTGGACCTCAGCGGTGGCGTGCACTTTCTCTATCAGGTGGATCTCGAGGCCGCTATCGAAAGTTTCCTCGGCGTTTATCAGACAGACCTTCGCAACGATTTACGTGATGCGAATATTCGCGGTTCGGCGCCGCGCATCGAAGACGATGCCATTATCGTCGGGATCGAGAACGAAAGTGATATGGACAGGGTTTTCGATATCATTCGCCGGCTCGACCCCGATCCTCTCGTGCAACGACTGAGCATCACGCGCATCAATGTGGACGGTGGTCCGGGTTACCGGGTCGAGATGACCGAGACGCTGATCCGTGAGCGCCAGGACTTTGCGATTCAGCAAAACACGGTGACGCTGCGCAATCGCGTCAACGAGCTCGGTGTTGCGGAGCCGGTCGTGCAGCGCCAGGGGCTCGACCGTATTCTCGTGCAGCTTCCCGGCGTCCAGGACCCCGCGCAGGCGAAGCGTATTCTTGGCGCGACGGCAACGCTCGAATTCAGGCTCGTCGACTGGGAGGCGGATGCCTACGATGCCGAGCGACGCGGCAGGGCGCCGCTGGGTTCGGAGCTGTTTCACGATCGAGACGGCGTGCCGGTTGTGCTGCGGCGCGAAGTGATCGTATCCGGCGATCAGCTTGTCGACGCCGCGCCGACCTACCAGCAGGGTCTGCCGGTTGTGTCGGTTCGTCTGAATGCCCAGGGTGCTGATCGCATGCTCGAGGCGACGCAGCAGAACGTGGGTCGTCCGCTTGCCGTGCTTTTCATCGAGGAGACACCCGTCATCGAGGATGGGGAAATCGTCGACACCGAGGTCGAAGAGCAGGTCATTTCGACCGCGACGATCAACGGCGTATTCAGCAGCAGCTTCGTGATCACCGGACTGACGCCGTTTGAATCGCAGGATCTCGCCCTGCTGTTGCGTGCCGGCGCACTCGCTACACCGATCGTCATCGTCGAAGAATTGACGATCGGACCGAGTCTGGGCCAGGACAATATTGACCGCGGCAGGCTCGCCGTCGTTATCGGTTTTCTGCTCGTGATGCTGTTTATGGCGGTGTATTACCGACTTTTCGGCATTATCGCGAATCTCGCGTTGCTGGTTAACGTCATTCTCATCATTGCGCTGTTATCGCTCGTGCAGGCTGCCCTGACGCTGCCGGGTATCGCGGGAATCGTGCTGACGGTTGGCATGGCCGTGGACGCGAATGTGCTCATCTTCGAACGGATTCGCGAAGAACTCCGCAACGGGAATTCGCCGCTGGCGAGTATTCGTGCGGGCTACGACAAGGCGTTTTCAACGATTGCTGACGCGAATATCACGACGCTGATCGCAGCGTTCGTACTGTTCATACTCGGCACAGGGCCTATCAAGGGCTTCGCGATCACGCTCGCTTTCGGCATCGTGACGTCCATGTTCACGGCGATCATCGGTACGCGCGCCGTGGTCGATACGATATACGGACGGCGTAAACAAGTTGCAGGTCTGTCGATTGGAGGAGTCGCCCATGCCGCAGCCTAAGGCCGCGCCGTCGTTCGATTTCATGGGCAGGCGCAGGCCTGCTCTGATCGTTTCGGCCATTCTGATCATCGGCTCTATTCTGGTGGTCGCCATGCGCGGATTGAACTTCGGTATCGACTTTACCGGCGGTGTCATGCTCGAGTTTTCTTATGCGGGTGAGGCCAACCTGGAAGACATACGTACTTCGCTGACCGAATTCGGATTCGAGGAAGTCGAAGTGCAGAGCTTTGGCAGTGAACAGGAAGTGCTGGTTCGAATTCCGCCAATCGATGAAGGTGTCGAAACTGAAGACATCGGCGCGCAGATTCAGCAACGGCTGCGCGCGTCCGATGCTTCGGCGACTTTGCAGCAGGCCGAGAGAATCGATTCGGAAGTCGGGGACGATCTGACTGATCAGGGCGGACTCGCAATGCTGTTCGCACTGATACTGATATTTCTGTACGTCATGCTGCGATTCCGCTGGAAGTTCGCAGCGGGCGCCATCGCGGCTCTCGTGCACGACGTGATCATTACGATCGGCTTCTTTGCCGTGACTCAATTGACGTTCGATCTCTCCACGCTTGCAGCCATCCTCGCGGTCATCGGCTATTCGCTCAACGACACCATCGTCGTATACGATCGAATCAGAGAAAACTTCCGTCTGCTGCGTCGCGGGTCGCCGATTGATGTGGCGAATACGTCGGTCAATCAGACTTTGTCGCGTACGCTGATTACAGGGCTTACGACGTTGCTCGTGCTCGTGGCGCTGCTGTTGCTCGGCGGCGAATCTGTTGCGACTTTCTCTATCGCGCTGATTGTCGGTGTGGTCGTCGGTACGTATTCGTCGATTTACGTCGCGAGTGCCGCCGCTTTGCTGCTCGATGTGTCGCAACAGGATCTGATCCCGGTCAAGGTCGAGGAAGTCGATTCGATGCCGTAATCGGTAACTCAGGTGCTGGTCCGTCGCGGCAGGCAGGCATTCAACACGATGAACGCGGCGACGGCCGACAAGACCGAACCCACGACGATTCCGAGTCGATCGCCGGCAAAATGGGCATCGCTGCCATGTTCGAAAGCGAGGCCTGCGATGAACAGGCTCATCGTGAAGCCGATGCCGCAGGTCAGTGCGACGCCGAACAGATGTGCCCAGCGAATCCCGTCGGGCAGTCGCGCGAAGCCCAGAGTGACTGCGAGACCGACCATCAGCAGGATTCCGATCGGCTTGCCCGCCAGCAGGCCCAGAACGATCCCCAGCGGTACCGGACCAAGAAGCTCGCCGGCATCCATTCCGAACAGCGAAATACCGGCGTTTGCAAAAGCGAATACGGGCAAAACGACGTAAGCAACCGGACCGTGCAGGTCGTGCTCGAGTTCACGCAGCGGCGATCTGCCCGAAGCACTCCGCAATGGCACGCAGAAGGCAATCAGAACACCTGCGAGCGTCGCATGAACCCCCGACTTCAGAACCGCGACCCATAAGATCACGCCGAGCAGGACATAGCTCGATATGCGCACGACGCCCGTACGGTTCATGATGATGCCGGCCGCCAGCGCCGACGCACCAAAGAGCAGCGCGGACAACGAAAGATTGGCAGAATAGAACAGAGCGATGATGACAATCGCTGCGAGGTCGTCAAAGATCGCAAGCGACAACAAAAAGACCTTGAGCGCGGTCGGCACGCGGCTGCCAAACGCACCGAGGAGCGCGAGTGCGAACGCGATATCGGTGGCGACAGGAATCGCCCAGCCGTCGAGGACCGTCGGATTGCCCCGATTGAACCATACGTAGATCGCCGCCGGTACGAGCATTCCTCCGAGTGCGCCGAGTCCGGGAAGTACGACCTGCTCAGGCGATGCGAGTTCGCCTTCCAGAATTTCCCGTTTGATCTCGAGACCGATGAGGAAAAAGAACAACGCCATCAGGCCATCGTTGATCCAAAGCAATAGCGGCTTGTCGATCGCCAGTGCGCCGACCTGCACTGCGACGGTCGTATCGAGCAACGAATCATAGATGCTGGCGAGCGGGGAGTTCGCTACCACCATTGCAGCAACGGCGGCGCAAAGTAACAGGATGCCACTCGATTGCTCGAGCGCCATGAATTCGCGCATCGCGCCTGCAAGCACGCCGTGAGTCGGTTTGTCCATACTTGCACATGTTCCGGATTCTTCCGGAACACGCAAGCTCAGGCGGCGCCTGCACTCCGGGTGCGGTCAGTTCAACGTGCTGCGGAAAGGCGAATTCAATTGCGCAACGGTTGTCGCGCCAGCCGTCACGCGCCGGCTTCCGGGGCCTGAATCGCACGTCGTCCGGGCGATGTATCGTCCTTTATCCAGCCGTTCATCAGCTTCGCAGCCACGACGTCGCCTGCGACATTCACCGATGTGCGGCTCATATCCAGAATTCGATCGACGCCCATTATCAAAGCGACACCTTCGGCCGGAATGCCGACGGTCGTGAGCACCATGGCCAGAATCACGATGCCCACGCCTGGAGTTCCCGGCGAACCCACTGCGGCGCCCACGGCCATCGCGACGATCAGCAGCATGCCCATAATGCTGATGTCGACGCCATAGACCTGAGCGAGAAACATCGCTGCCACGCCCTGGTAAAGAGCCGTGCCGTTCATGTTGATCGTGGCGCCGAGTGGAATGACGAACTGCGCAATCGATGCGCGAACGTGGAGATTCTCTTCGGCCGTTCTGATCGACAGCGGCATCACCGCGGCGGAACTCGATGTCGAGAATGCCAGCAGCAGCAGTTCTCGTGTTGCGCGCAGAAAGGCGATCGG
>JASFSB010000038.1:0-9760 GCA_050114615.1 Gammaproteobacteria bacterium | reverse complement strand
GCCAGCCGCACCGGCGCGAAGATCCTCACGGATTACGTGACCGTGGAAATCTACGGCCAGTCATTGCTGCTGACGCACGGCGATCTGCTGTGCACCGACGACACCGCCTACATGAAACTGCGCTCGACGGTGCGCGACCCTCAGTGGCAAACCGGATTTCTCGCAAGACCGATACAGGAACGCAGACAAATCGCCGCCTCGATGCGCGCACGCAGCAAAACGGAAACGGCCGTGAAACCCGAAGACATCATGGACGTCAATCAGACAGCCGTTGAACAAACACTGCGCAGTCACGGCGTCCATACGCTCGTTCATGGCCACACCCACCGCCCGGGCGTACATCGCTTTGAAATCGACGGCCAGGCGGCAACGCGCATCGTGCTCGGCGACTGGTATACGCACGGCACGATCCTGCAGTGGGATCGCAACGGGTTCAAACTGCGAACGTTGCTCGACGGCGACGAAGACTAGATTCGCAAATGACTCAGCGCCTCGAGCAGTTGTTCGGCTGAGCCGAAACGCTCCTGCGGGTCGGCGGCGAACATCTTTCTGAGCACTCCGGAAAACACACACAGGTCGTCAGCGAGCGCAGGACGCTCGGCATGGGCATGCTGGTAGATGATCCCCATGGCCGAGCTCGCGACGAACGGCCGCTGCCCGACCAGCATCTCGTAGAACAGGCATCCGAGGCTGTAAATATCCGATCGCGCATCGAGCGTCTGACCATGGCCCTGCTCGGGACTCATATAGTGCGGCGTGCCGAAAATCTGACCGTTGCCGGTCAGCGCCGCCTCGAGCTCCATCTGCTTTGCAAGGCCGAAATCGATCAGGGCGATATTGTCGTCGTCCCGAAACATGATGTTCGATGGCTTCAGATCCCGGTGCAGAATTCCGCTGGAGTGAATGACAGCCAGTGCCGAGGCGATCTGCTGCGTGTAGTCGATCGCGACGAACGGATCGAGCGGCGCATTGAGCCGCATCGCGAGACTGCCGGCAGCGAGATACTCCATCGCGATGTAAGCGTGGTCATCCGCGACACCCAGATCGAAAATGTCGACGACGTGAGGATGATCGATTGCCGCGATGATTTCGTATTCCTGGAGAAATCGATCGAACAAACCGTCACCGCCACTGTCCGGCACGTGATGCAGGACCTTGAACGCGATCAGCGATTCGTCGTCGAGGTCTTTGGCCACATAGATGCTCGAGAACTCACCGGCATGAAGGGTCTCGGCATAGCGGTAATTGTGTCCGCGCCTGACGGCCGCCTGCTGAATGAACTGCAGGCCGGTCGAGTTGGAGGAACCGTATCCGAGTTCGACACGAACCGTATCGATGAGCCGCTTGTAGCGCAGCCTGCGCTTCGGGAAATAACTGGCCGCGCCGGCCTTTAACGCGTCGACAGCGAGAAACTCGTTGCTATTCAATGCGAACACGATGACCGGCGGACACAGATCCTGCTGGCGCAGCGCGCGCAGCCACTCGAAACCCGCCTCGTTGCCGAGCGGCCAGGAAAGGAAGATCGTGTCGTAACGATGTGCGCTGATGTCGGCGGGCTTCGTGCCGCGAGCCAGAGGCGAGATCTCTTCGATCGGCACTTCCGGCCAGTGCACCTCGAGGTAGTATTTCAGGATGTCCCGAAAACCCTCGTCGTCATCGAGAATCAGAAATCGCATGGCGAGTATCGCGATTGAGCATCGTCGCGCGGTTGCCGACCGGCTGCAGGATCAGACTCCGCCGGTCTTGCTGGCGATGTTGTTCTGCGTCTCCTCGGAACGCACACGCGCATCGCGCTCAGCCTTCACGGAATTGGCACGCCTGGCTTCGAGATCGTCGAGATACTCCTTGCCCACGTCCTCAGTCACGTATTTGCCCGAGAAGCAGGACGTGTCGAACGATTCGATCTCGGCATTTTCGTGGTGCACAGCCTCGACCAAAGCATCCAGGTCCTGATAGATCAGCCAGTCTGCACCAATGAACTGACGCACCTCCTCGACGCTGCGACCCGCTGCGACGAGCTCCGTGGCTGCCGGCATGTCGATGCCGTATACGTTTGCATACCGCACCGGCGGGGCTGCGGATGCGAAAAACACCTGTGCCGCACCGGCGTCGCGGGCCATGTCGATGATTTGCTGCGACGTGGTGCCGCGAACGATCGAATCGTCGACGAGCAGCACCGTCTTGCCGCGAAATTCCAGGTCGATCGCGTTGAGCTTGCGGCGAACCGACGCGCGCCGCTCCGATTGCTCAGGCATGATGAAGGTTCGACCGATATAACGGTTCTTGATGAAGCCTTCGCGAAACTTCACGCCCAGTCCGTGCGCCACCTGCATGGCCGCCGTGCGCGCCGTATCCGGAATCGGAATGACGACGTCGATACCATGGTCCGGGCGCTCGCGCAGGATCTTGTCCGCCAGCTTTTCGCCCATTCGCAGGCGCGCCTTGTAAACGGACATCTTGTCGATGATCGAGTCCGGGCGCGAGAAATAAACGAACTCGAAGATACACGGCGAGTAACTCGTCGGGCCGGAAAACTCGCGCGAATGCGCTGTGCCTTTGCGATCGATGTAGATAGCCTCGCCGGGCAGGATGTCGCGCTCGAACTCGAAGCCGAGCGCATCGAGCGCCACGGTCTCTGAAGCAACCATCCGTTCAATGCCGTTGAGCGTTCGGCGCACGCCCATCACCACCGGGCGAATGCCGTGCGGATCGCGGAAGGCGACGACGCCGTATCCGACAATCAGCGCAACGACCGCATAACCGCCCGAGCAGCGCCGATGCACGGCCTCGACCGCATTGAGTATGTACTCCGGCGTCAGACCGTTGTTCGACTGCTTGGCGAGCTCATGAGCGAAGACGTTGAGCAGAATCTCCGTATCGGAACTGGTATTCAGGTGCCGCCGGTCTTCCTTGACGACATGTTGCTTGAGTTCTTCGGCATTGACGAGATTGCCGTTGTGCGCAAGGCACACGCCGTAAGGCGAATTGACGTAGAACGGCTGGGCTTCGGACAGGCTGGCCGTCCCCGCCGTCGGATAACGCACGTGGCCGAGGCCGATATTGCCCTGCAGCCGCATCATGTCATGCGGCTGGAACACGTCGCGCACGAGCCCGTTGGCCTTGCGGGAATGAATGCGGCTGCCGTCCTCAGTAACGATGCCCGCAGCATCCTGCCCGCGGTGCTGCAAAACCGTCAGCGCATCATAGATTGCCAGATTGACGGGCTGCTGCCCCACGATACCAACGATTCCGCACATGCCTGTTTTCCTTCTTAGTTTGCAGAGCCCAGATCGTAGTTTTCCTGGAGATACTCGCCGCCGAGCTGTGCATAAAAAACGATGATATCCGCAGCCTGCTCGCAATACTCCCGCAGCCGGGCGCCGAGCCACCAGGCTTCGGTGTCGAGGCCGGTCAGCTGCAGCGCGATGACGATGACGCCCACCACGATGGCGCCACGCAGCGCGCCGAAAGCCGTGCCGAGCAGGCGATCCGGCCGCGTCAGGCCGGTCGAATGGACGATCTTACGGACCGCCAGGCCGATCAGACCGCCGATCAGCAGAATCAGAAGGAAGATAGCCGCGCGTGCCGTCCAGATGCGCAGCTCGGGCAGATTACGCCATTCACCGAGCATCGGTTCCACGGATGCGCCGAGCCGCCAGGCGAACCAGATCGCGACGAGCCACGAGATCAGTGCGACCGCTTCCTTGACGAAGCCACGCAGATAGCCGAAAACGCCCGAGCCCAGGACGATGACGATGACCAGCAAATCGAACCAGGTCATGGATGGCACTCGCTGGACATCGACCTTGCGCTACTCCGGGGCGACGAGCTGAGCAACGAATCCGTGCGCGGCAAGCGAAGAAGCGGCCGCCTCGGCGCGCTCACGCGTATCGAGCGGACCCAGCCGAACGCGAAACATCGTCCGACCGCCGGCCGCCGCGAATTCGTAGATCTGCGCGTCGTGACCGAAAGTGCCCACGCGCTGCGCCTGCCGACGGGCATTGCCGGCGTCGCTGAAACTTCCGAGCTGCACCATCCACCCGGCAACCGGCGTGGCGGCAATGATGTCCGGCAGCGATGCCGAGGACTCCGGCGCTGCCACATCCGCCTGCGCCGCGCCCGGCGATGGCGCGTCGGCGGGTGCCCTGACCGGTGCCGGCTCGGTGACCTCCGGCACCTCAGGTGCCGGCGCAGCTGTGCGCTCGGGTGGGTCTTCCGGCACGATCGCAGCGTCCTGATCCGTTGCCGCCGGCTCTGCCGGGCGCTTCACGGGCGCTCCGCGTTCCGCGCTCAGATCGATCGTCTGTCGCCTCACGACCGTGCCACCGGCTTCTGCCGGTGCGGGCAGCTTCAGCGCAACGGCCGCCTCCGGCCCCTGCTCGTTCACGGCCGAGCCATCCAGTACCCACGGAATCAGCCAGACCCCGAGGGCAACGAGCACGGCAGCTCCGACGAGCCGTTCCTGTAAGCCTCTGTCCATGCCTGTGTATCCCGAACCTGTCTCATCGATAGTGGCTGCGCTTGCCTATTTGAGATAGGTTCTGTGGCGCGCTGCCTGGCAGCCCGGAGTATAGCTCAAGCGCGGACAGCGCGGGCCCAACGATATAGAAAGAACCGAAAACGACGATGCGGTCGCCGGGGCGCGCCTGAGCGCGTGCTGCAGCGCAGGCGCTCGGTACATCCGCAAACGCCCGGATCTCGCGCGCACCGCCGACGGGCTCGATGACGGCGCCGACATCCTCCGCACGTGCACCGCGCTCGGCATCGATAGTGACGATGTACCAGGCATCGACCAGGGCAGCGAGCTCGGCGACGACGCTGCGAATGTCCTTGTCCCGCAACGCGCCGAACACCGCCCGGCAACGGCCCTGCGCCGGCACCTGTGCAAGCATCGCGGCAAGGCGCTGCGCCGCGGCCGGATTGTGCGCGACGTCGAAGATCCATTCGACGCCATCGATCATGCGCCGATCTGCCCGCCCGGGCGGCGCTGCGGTGGCAATGCCGCTGCGCAGCGCCGCAGCGGGCACCGGAAGCTGATCGGCGAGACATTCCGTCACCTGCACGCAGGCTGCCGCATTCAGCCACTGCTCCTGGCCACCGAAGCGCGGCTTTGGGATACGCCGGACGGCCGACCCGCGGCAGCGCACGAGCAGGTCGTCGGCTTCGGGCGTGACGTCGAAATCGCGGTTGATGAACAAGGCGTCCGCGCCGGTGTCCCGGGCGGCGCGCGCAATGCTGTGCGGCGGATCAGGATCGGCAATCACGACCGGCGCGCCGGCGCGCATGATGCCGGCCTTCTCGAAACCAATCGATTCGCGATCACTGCCGAGCCACTCTTCATGATCGATGCCGACCGAGACGATGACCGCCGCATCGGCGTCAACGGCATTGACCGCATCGAGGCGCCCGCCCATACCGACTTCGAGCACAGCCACATCGACTCCATGGCGGGCGAAGTGCACCAGCGCGGCGACGGCCGAGGCCTCGAAATACGACAGCGTCACGGTAGCGCGAGCCTCATCCATCGCAACGAACGCATCGACGAGTTCCTGATCGCTTGCCTGCACACCGTCGATGGTGATGCGCTCATTGAATGCAACGAGATGCGGCGACGTAAACGCGCCGGTGCGAAATCCGGCCTGCGTGTAAATCCCGGAAAGGTAGGCCACGCACGATCCTTTGCCGTTCGTGCCGCCTACGGTGATGATCCGAAACGGCGGCGCTGCAAGCGCCAGCACCTCGAGGATCGTGCGAATCCGATTCAGGCTCAGGTCGATCTTTTTCGGATGCAGCGTCTCGAGCCAGGCGAGCCACTCGGCGAGCGACGATCCACGCCCTGGTTGTTGCACGGCGGCGGTACCGATCAGGCCGATTCGGGACGTTGCAGCAGCTTGTTCAGCAAAGCGGCAATGTCGTCGCGTGCACTCGTGCGATTGATGATCATATCGAGCGCACCTTTCTCGAGCAGAAACTCCGCACGCTGAAAGCCTTCCGGCAGCGTCTCCTTCACGGTCTGCTCGATCACGCGCGGGCCGGCAAATCCGATCAGTGACTTCGGCTCGGCCGCATTGACGTCACCGAGCATCGCGATGCTGGCGGACACGCCGCCCATCGTCGGATCCGTCATGACCGAGATGTAGGGCATGCCTGCCTCGCTGAGCGCCGCAATCGCAGCACTGGTCTTGCCCATCTGCAGCAACGACAGCAGCGCTTCCTGCATCCGCGCGCCGCCGCTCGCGGAAAAGCAGACGAACGGCCGACGATCCTCGATCGCGAAATTCACGCCGCGCACGATCTTTTCGCCGACGGCAGAACCCATCGATCCGCCGATGAACCGATAGTCGAACGCCGCCGCGACGATCGGCAGCGATTTGAGCGTTCCGCTCATCACGACGATCGCGTCGCGCTCACCGGTTGCCTTCTGCGCCTTGCTCAGCCGCTCGCGATAGCGTTCCTTGTCACGAAACTTCAGCGGGTCGCTCGACTCGATGTTGGCGGCAATCTCCTGCATCGACTCCGGGTCGAGAAACATCTCGAGTCGCTCACGTGCGCTGATGCGCAGGTGATGATTGCACTTCGGACAAACGTATGCGTTGCGCCTGAGCTCCGTGCGGTACAGCTGCGCCGAGCATGCAACACACTTCACCCACAGGCCTTCGGGCACGGAACGGCTTCGACGTTCCGTGCTGATCCGCTTCGGGATTAATTTGTCGAACCAGCCCATGAGTCACTCAGCGTTCGGGACACGCAAATGATAGCCGAATTCTCACGGCAGCCAGCCATCTTCGAGCCACAGCGAGCGGGCCGGGGCAGGGATGCCAAGGCGCTGCGCGTAGCGCACCTCAGCCAATGTCAGACCCTGCGCCGGCGCCGTCTCTCCGGCCGCGCTGCGCTCACGCGCCGCGAGCACCTCGGCCGCCCAGGCGACCGGCCGGCGCCGCAGACCGATCTGCACGAGTGTGCCCACGAAGTTGCGGACCATATGGTAGAGGAAGGCGTTGGCGGTGAATTCCAGCAGAACGAAATCGCCCCGTGCGGCCACGCCTGCGCGATACAGGCAGCGCATCGGTGTCTGCGACTGACAACCGGCCGCGCGAAACGCGGAAAAATCATGCTCCCCGAGCCAGGCTTCGGCCGCCGTGCGCATCGCCCGATGGTCGAGCCGCCTGCGCACCCACCAGGCGTAACGTCTGGCGAGCGCCGCTCGAACCGGACCGTGCTGGATCAGATAGACATAGCGTCGCCATTGCGCGCTGCGACGCGCATCGAAGTCCCCGGCAACCGCGTGCACCCAGCGCACGGCGATGTCCTCCGGCAGGCCGGAATTGATCCCGAGCAGCCACTGCTCGGGGCTGCGCAGCGCGCCGGAATCGAAATGCACGACCTGACCGAGCGCATGCACGCCGGCGTCCGTCCGTCCGGCAGCATGGACCGTGACTGCGTGATCGGCGACGTTCGACACCGCACGAGCGAGCTCGGCCTGAACGCTGCGCGCGTTGGCCTGCGCCTGCCAGCCGGCGATATCCGTGCCCTCGTATTCGAGCCCGAGCGCGATTCTCGGCATGCGCGCGCCCGTTACGCGACGTCCGTCAGGCTTCGATCGCTTCGATCAGGCTCTGAGCCTCATCGCGCTGCGTCGAATCCCCTTCGGACAGGACTTCCTCCAGAATGCTGCGCGCACCGTCGGGATCACCCATATCGATGTAGGCGCGCGCCAGATCGAGTTTCGTGCCGACCTCGGTCAGCGTCTGCGGATCGGCCGAGCGCACGTCTTCGGTGCCCGTCGGATCGTCCGCGCCGATCATTTCTTCGCCGATATCGAGATCGATCGGAGTCGCTTCACTGGAGGTCGTAAAGCCAAGATCGACGGCGTCCACGCTGCGCGGCTGTTCGATCGTTTCGGCGTCGGACAATGCTGCTTCGAGATCGTTCAGATCGAGATCGAACTCGTCGTTGCCGCCAGGGGATTCCATCAGCTCCGTCTCAGCCCCGGAACGTCGTTTGACGTCTGCCTCGTCCGCCATCGTGCCGCCGGAGCGCAGCTGCGTCTCGTCGTCCTCGAGCGAGGCGTTGCGCTCCGTCTGCTCGGCCAGCACCTGCGTGATGCCGGTCGCGGACAGCATCTCGCCGCTGTCCTCGATGCTGAGCTGCTCCTGCTCGCGCGTGTCGCCCGATTCGTTTTCAGGCTCGCCATCGAGCTCGGCGCCGATGTCATCGATGCCGAAATCGTCATCGATACCGTCGACATCGAGTCCCAGGTCGTTGAGTTCGATTTCGGCGGTGGAATCCGCACCTGGGCCGCCATGCTGCACGGTCGGCAGTTCCTGGGTGCCGCCGGCATAGTCATCGTCGCCGGTGCTGATCGACGTGGCCTGCACCAGCGTCGCATCGTCGCGCATCATCGGAGACTCGACGGTCGGCTGGTCGGATCCGTACTGCTCGACGGTTGGACTCTCGATCGTCTCGTCGCCGCCGTCGGAGTCGCGCAGCGTCGGCGATTCCTGCGTCTCGGCGAGCGACGCCGGATCGACACCGGAAGGCGCTGCCAGCGTTTCGTCGTCGGGACCCAGCGGTGCGGTCGCGTTATCACCATGATCCAGCGCCTCGTCGAACAAGGCGGCTTCGAGACTGGCTGCCGTGTCCGATCCGATGTTCAGTGTCCCGGTCGCATCGAGCAGACCCGTAGACGAATCGAGCAGCGGCGAAGGCTGATTGCCGGTCAGGTCGAGATCGACCGTTCCGTCGGTGACGAGATCGGCGCTCGTCGCCTCGCCGACATCGACGAGATCCATCGAATCGGGTTCTTCGGCCTCCTCGAAAGGAAAGTCGAGCGAACCGGCACTGGTATCGCCGAGCGACACATCGACTTCGGACCCGCCCGTGGAGGCGGCGCTGAACAGCTCCGCTTCCGGGCAGATCTGCTTGCCCATGATCAGCACCTTGTCCCAGTCCGAATCAGGTTGCTCGCCCATCTGACCACGCAGATGCGTCGCGGCATCGAGGAATTCTTCCTTGTTGCCCCAGACGAAGAACACTTCCAGCAGCTTCATACGCAGATCGCGACGCTCCGGGTGGGCCTGCAGCTCCTTGCCCAGCAGTTCAGCGGCCTGATCGTAGAGGCCGTAGGCCATGTGGAAGTCGGCTTCGGCGACCGGGTCGGCTTCATCCAGGTTCATGACCTGACTGGTCGACATCGTGTCGTCGCTCGACACGTGATCGCTCGTCGCCTGTGCGAAGTGATCGGCGGCGATTTCTTCGGCATCGTCGATCGGCAGCGTGGTCGACTGCGGCGTCACCTGCTCATCGACCAGCATCGGATCCACTGCGCCGCGGGTGGACGTCAGAGCCTCACGAGCATCGAGCGAGGTCGACGTGGCGACCGAGCTCGGGATGTTCGGTTCGTCCATGCCGGCCTCGAGCGCATCCCACTGGCCGGTGACGTCCTCGACCTCGTCCTCGCGCCGGCGCATGAACCACAGCGCAGCGAGCAGAATCGCTGCAATGCCGGCAACGACGAGACCGATCCAGCTCGTCGCGGCGCCGATGATTCGCTCGACGAGCGTCGGCTGCGCCGGTGCCGGTGCAACGACGCGCGGCTGCGAGGCCGGTTCGGGCGTCGCCGCCTCGCTCGGCTGCGGCTCATCGATCTCCGCCGGCGCCTGCGCGTCGGCGGTTTCATCCGCGAAAACGGCCTCATCTGCAACCGCCTCATCCTCGATATCGACTGCTTCGAGGTCGACGCCGGGGGATGTCGCCCCGC
>JASFSB010000037.1:0-9851 GCA_050114615.1 Gammaproteobacteria bacterium | reverse complement strand
CGCTTCATCAGCGGCTCGATGTCGTCCTGCTCGATGCGAGCGAACTCGATCGCCCCGCCACGCGCGGCGAAGTCTTCCATGAGCCGCGGCAGATAGACGCGATAATCGACCGCCCGCGAAGGCCTGGCGAAGTGTCCGGGAAAATGCAGCGGCTCCGGAAAGTTGAACCAGTGGTCGTGATAGAAATAGTGATCGCTCGGGTCTGTCCAGTGGTTGACGCCGAGCGCCGTTTCGCGTTCGAGCGTGGAGCTGTGGTGGGCAACCGTGTTCAGGAGCGGCAGATCCCTGTATTCCTCCGGCCTGCGGTCCGTGATGATCGTCGCATCGACGTCACGCTGCTGCAGGTAAAGCGCCAGATGCAGACCGGCGACACCGGCTCCCACGATCCCTATATTGTGCATTTTGGCTCCTCCGATGCGGCGATCACAGATTGATGGAAATCCCGGTAAGCCGATAGTCGGCCAGCTCAGGCGGCGCCATGGCCTGATACCTCTTTGCATGTTCGTAGACGAAGGCATGCGTGCTGGCGCCGACAGCCTCGCGAATCATATTGTCTGCGTCCACTTCGGCAGCACGCTGCAACATTCGCTCGAACGTGAAAATGAAATTGTTCGAGTGCCTTGCGCGCACTTTCGTGCCATAGAACAGATCGAACCGATCCTTCTCGTCGGTGAGCGCAAAGTGCTTCTCGAGCAGGCGGCGCGAAAAGACCTCGGTATCGCGCGCCGACAATCGAGCAAACAGCTCGCCGACCTCCTCCTGCGTGACGACGCCTGCACCCGTCACGCCCTGACTCGAGGTGTAGAGCAGACCACTGATCGTCCCGAGCTGGACGTACACTCGATCGACGACCTGTAGAAACGTTCGCTGTCTGGCGTGCAGCTCCGTCTCGATCATCTTGTCCGACTGGATGCGGGCCTGCTCGACCGAAAGCTGAATCTCTCTGGACTGCGCGCGCATCGCTTCGGTGTTCTGACGCAGTTCCTCGCGCTGCAGGAAGTAGCCGATCACGAGCCAGAGAAAAGCGAGTGGCGCAAACGAACCTTCCAGGAAACTGCCGAGCTGATCGGGTCCGAGCCCGATGAACTGATCCCAGCCCAGCGCGCCGAAAATATAGGCCAGGCCCAGTAGCGACCAGACGACGGTGACGGCGAGGCCCAGCCACAGCAGCCACGACAGCCCCCCGTCCGCAGCAGTGCTGAACTGATTCGAAACGGACATGGCTGCCCTGTCTAGTCGTCCTGCCCCTGCTGCAGTTCGTCGGCTCCGCCGACGGCCGGCGTATGCGTGTCGGCAGGCGGGATACGTGCGGCCAGCGCCCTTTTCAGTTCGCTATAGCGGCGGTCGTTCGCGAGATTCGTCCATTCGTTGGGATCTGTTTCCAGATCGTAAAACTCTTCGGCGCCATTAGCGTAGATGGTGTACCGATGACGATCGTCCCGGACCGTAAAGTTGCCATAGTCGCCGTACGTCGTGATCGCAACGTCATCCCAGTCCATTTCCGGATTGCGCAGCAACGGCACCAGGCTGGTGCCTTCGACGAAATCGGGGCGCTCGAGGCCTGCCAGCTCGATCAGTGTCGGATAGATACTTTGCGTCGACACGACTTCGTCCGTTCGCGAACCTGGCGTCGTCACACCCGGTGCGACGACGATGAACGGGACATGTGTCGTTTCGTCCCAAAACGTCATTTTGCCCCAGTTGTCCTTCTCGCCCAGATGAAATCCGTGATCGGCCCACAGCACGATGATCGTGTTATCGGCCAGACCGCTTTCATCCAGCGCGTTGATCAGTTTACCGACCATCGCATCCGTGAAACTGATGCTGGCCAGATAGCCCTGAACGGCTTCCTGCCATTTGCGCGTCCCGCGTTCCAGGATCCAACCCATCGTCGAGGTGTCGAGATCGGGCTCGGCCCCGATCAGTTCTTCCCAGGCAGGCGGCACATCGTCCAGATCGGCTTCGAGATAATCCGGTAAAACGATGTCCTCGACCGGGTGCATATCGAAGTACTTCTGCGGCACGTACCAGGGCAGATGCGGACGAAACAGACCGGCAGAGATGAAACGCGGACCCGTGCGTGCGGCCCTGAGCTGCTGCACGATCCAGTTGACCACCTGGCCGTCGCCCATCGCATCGTCGGTGGTCATCGTCGGGTAGAAATCGAAATGACCGGTACTGATCCCGTTGCCCACTGCATTACCGTCGGTCTGTCCGGGAGCCGGAAACACCTCATCGGGCAGCTGACGCTCCAGAGACGGGAAATAGGCATCCCAGGCCGTGTAGTCCTGCTGCCCGGTGAATCCGACGATCCCGTAGGTATGAGCATGAAAGAGCTTGCCGCCACCGAGCGTCAGATAATCGTTGTCTCTGAAATATCGCGGCAGCGTGCGGATGCGATCGAATGTCGGGTTCTCCCGCCAGTCCCCGAGCTGTGTGTAGACGCCGCTGGTGAACGGCGTCAGACCCGACAGTATCGCGGTGCGAGCCGGCAGGCAGGCAGCACCAGGGGTGTGGGCATTGGCAAACAACATGCCGCGCGCCGCCAGCGCGTCGATATTCGGTGTTCTGGTCTGCGGGTGACCGCCGAGCACGCCGACCCAGTCGTTCAGATCATCGATCGCGATGAACAGCACGTCCGGGTGTTCCTGAGCACAGACCCGCGCGAGGCAACCCAGCAGCAGAGAAATCGCGAGCACATTCTTCAATATTTTCATTACTCATCCACCTGCGTCGTCGCCGACGGGCCAAACCCGATGATCTGAATGACGACTTGTCCGTCTTTTGCCCAGACGAAGTGTGGCTCACCGCCAGGCTCCGTCCACAGGCTGCCTGCATCGAGCGCGCGCATGGCACGCTCGTCGAACGTTTTACCGAACCCGACGTGAAGCGTCCCTTCGATGACGGTGACGATGCGGTCATCCGGATGAAAGTGCGGCGTGTTCCTGAATCCCTCGGGGAACCGAACGCGATAGGCGTACAGTCCCGGTTTTGTCTGATCGCCCGCGATCGTCCTGCGCAAGACCGCCCCGGCGTCGTCGTTCCAGTCGATCTCAGCGGCCGGCAGGCGCAACAGCGGCAGTTTCTCCTGCGACCAGCCTGTCGTCGCCGTCAGCAGCACGACGACCAGGGCCGTAGTCAGGGCACGTACGCGCAACTACTCGACCCCGAGCAGGCGTGCCGGATTGATGCGAATCATTCGGTCGATTTCCCGCTGACTGAATCCCCATTCGAGCAGCCTGCCAACGGCGAGTGCCAGGCCGTCCGTGTGCACGGGATTACCGGCCTGGCCCAGATCGGTGCTCAGCACGACGTCTTCCGGGCCCACGTCGCGAATCTGCTGTGCAAACTCTTCGAACGGAATCTCCCCGTTGGGGAGCGCCAGCGAGATCGGGTACTCGAGATACGCGCCGAGACGCGCGGCCTCGCGCTGCATATCCGTGGGCATCGCGACGAGGTACGAAGACGGATGCGTTACGACGATCCGCTCGATGCCGGCCGCTCGGGCCGCACGAATGATCAGCAGGTTTTCCTGCGGGCTGGAATGTCCCGTTGCGAGCGCGAGATCGAGCGAAACCATCAGCTCGAAGAGCTCCAGCACCTCCGGGCGCAATTCGCCGTTGCGCGATACCGGCACAAAGTTCGGATTCGGCGTGTTTGTGAGATGACCGTGCTCGGAATCGAACGTCGGCAACCAGACGATCCGGCCGTGGCCGCCGGTCATCATTGCCATCCGCTCGACAGCCTGCAGATTGATGCCGCCGACCGCGCGATTGAGCGCAATGCCGCCGTATGCCTCGACTTCGGGGACGACCTGCGCAACGAGAAAGGCCAGCGAAGCAGTCTCCGCATAATGATTCTTGTAAAGAATCCCACGCATGCGATGGCGGCGGGCAAGCTGAGCAACCTCTATCGCCGTGACGGATCTCGGGACGCTGTCCGGCGCCGAATGCACGTGTGCGTCGATCGCGCCTTCGAGCTGACCCAACGCAATGCAAGGCAACAGAGTGCCGAATATCAGTGCAGTAAATTTTTTCATCGGACTAACGTAACAAACTGACAATTGAACGATCGACCATGCGTGCAGGATCGCCGAATTCAGCATCCCAGGCAGCGGTCGGCTGAGCCGCGACGATTTGCTCGGCGGTCGCCCCTGTGGCGATCAGTGCTGCGATTTTTCCGCGAACGTCGGTCAGCATCTCGATGTAGCGCTCGAGCGTGGCATAGTTTCCGACCGGGCCGTGGCCCGGAATCACGATGGCGCCGGGTTCGAGCTCCTCGAGCACGGCCCGGCAAAACTCGATCATCCCGTCGAGATCGCCGCCGTTATCCGCATCGATGAACGGGTAGCCGGCGTTGTTGAACACGTCGCCCATATGGACTGCGTTGTGCCCGCGGAAGAATACCGCCGCGTCACCGGTCGTGTGTGCCGGGGAAAAATGCATCAGGTCGATCGTCTCCCCATTGAAATGCATCTGCATATCGTCGTCGAACGAGGCAATCGGCAGTGCGGCCGGCTGGTAAGCCGGCTGCGGGTATGGCGGGCGAACCACCGTGTTGATGACATTGTCGCGCGTCATCATCTTTCGGGAATTCTCCTGCGCGACGATCCACACGCCTTCAGGGCCGAGACGCTGGTTGCCGTCGGCATGGTCATAGTGCCAGTGCGTGTTGATCGCGAAATCGATGTCGTCGCCGCCAAGCGCGGCGATTGCGGCGCGGTATTTGGGCACGAGCCCCGGGAACTGAGTATCGACGATCAGGACGCCCTGATCACCGATCGAGGCGGCGATATTTCCGCCCAGGCCGAACAGAACATACAGGTTGTCGCCAACCCGCTCAGTACGTATCTCCGTCGACGCCAGCTCTTCGGCACTGACCTGAGCCAGGCTCGGCATGGCCGCAAAGCTCAGTGCGGCGATCAGTGCAGCACGTGCAGTCTCCATGAACCCACCCCCGTGTTGTTTTCTTATTCCGGCGAACGCATCCGATCTTAACTGAACCAGCGACCATTGTCGGAGTGAATTGGCGATCCGGCCACGGAAACGGCCTTTCAGCGCTTCCGGCCCCAGAGCTCATCGCTCGCAATGCGGGCGCCCTCGACGAGCGAATCGAACTTGGCCCACATGACGGAGGGGTGAACCCGCTGCAAGTGTTCGATCTGCGCGAAGCCGCAGTCGGTCCCGGCAATCACGTTCTCTCGCCCGACGATGCGCGCATACCGAATGATCCGGTCCGCGACGACTCGCGGATGCTCGACGGTGACGATGTGATGCGTGATGACGCCCGGGATCAGTATCCTGCCGTCCGGCAGCCCGACCTTCTCCCAGACTCGCCATTCATGTTCGTGCCGGGGATTCGCTGCCTCGATCAGGTATGCGCCGGCCCGGACCTGGAGTATCAGGTCGACGATTTCCTCCAGTGGCGCGTCGGAGGTGTGTGGCACATGCCAGCTGCCGAAGCAGATGTGATACCGAACGCGATCTTCGGGAATGTCGCGCAAGGCATGATTCAGTGCGTCGACGCGCAGCTGTGCCCATTCGCGGTAGCGCGACGGGTCGTTCGCTGTGAGCGCGTCGTACATATTGGCGAGTGCGGCGTCATCGACCTGCACCAGCAGGCCGGCGCGATGGATCGCCAGGTATTCCTCGCGCAGCGCCTCGGCCAGCGCAAAGACGTATTCCCGATCGCTGGCGTAGTATTCGTTGACGCCGTCGTAGGCGGTGCTCGCCGGGGCAACGGCCGTCATGAACGCCTCGCAGCCGGGCACGCCGCTCAATGCGGCTTTGAGAATCCCGATACTGCGATCGAGCGCGTCGTGACCTTCGTAGCGGATCGGCCCGACGCAGGCATCGGTCGGTACGCCGGTGATCGCGCGCGGGAACGCTTCGGCCAGATACTCCGCGAATCGCTCGCGCTCGCGGCCCAGCCACTCCACAGGCCGCATCTGCTCCGCACGGAACTCGAATCCACTCATGCGCTCGAGCACGTAGCCGGACCAGGAATCCTTACTGAATTCCCCGTCGCTGATGATGTCGATGCCGGCATCGGCCTGCGCGCGAACACACGCCGCGACCGCCTGCTCCAGACACTGCCCGTAGGCGGCTGCGTCCCCCTGCCCGCTCCTCAGTGCGGCAGAATGCTCGAGCAATTCCGGCGGTCGCGGCAGACTGCCGGCATGGGTGGTCAGGATTCGATCGGTACTGCGTCGCATCGGTTTACCGGCAGCCGAAGGCTTCGTAGACTGCGAGTTCCATCGCGGGGAAGCATCTGTTCATGGCGTCGATTTGCACAGTCATCTGCATGTCGCATTCTCCGTTTTTGTATGCCACAGCGGCGGAATGGGAAGCCGCCCGGACTGCGCGCAACGCCGACGAAGCGATCGCCCTGGAGCTTCCGGTCGACACGCCGGAAGAAAACGTCGCCAAGCTCGCGCGCTGCACGCGTGCCTTCGAAGTGCTGAAAACACAGCTCCGCGAAGCGCGTCCCGATGTACTGATCATATTCGGTGACGATCAGCTCGAACAGTTTACCTTCGAGAATCTGCCGGCGTTCTGCATCTTCGTCGGCGAGCGTATTTCAGGTTACCGCATATCGAAGTATTTCGGCCTGCCCGTGGGCGCGCAGCGCCGGAGCCGACCGAAAACGCCCGAGCACTGGGTCACGCTCGAAGGGCATCCCGAACTCGCTCGTGAACTCACGACCGGGCTCGTTGCCCGGCACTTCGACGTCGCACTGAGCACCGGCGCAGGCGGGGATGGCATCGGTCATGCCTTTACGCGCCCGCTGGAATCACTCGCACCGGACCCTCCGATACCGGTCATTCCGATCTACGTCAATTGTTACTATGGCCCGCAACCGACTGCCGCGCGCTGCTACGAGCTCGGCCGGGCCATCCGTGCAGTCATCGAATCGCTGCCTTGTTCACTGCGCGTCGGCGTCATCGGTTCCGGCGGTCTCTGGCATACGCCGATGTCGAAACACGCTTACATCGATCAGCGCTTCGACCGCGACATTCTCGCTGCGCTCGAACGCGGTGATGCAAGAGAAATGGCCGCGGTGTTCGATGCGCGCCAACCCGATGTCGACCCGAGCGATCGCGATCAGATCGAGCGCCTCAGCGGCGGTACGGGTATGGTGCTGGGTTACGGAAGCGGTACCGGTGAGATCCGGAACTGGATTGCTGCGGCCGCGGTCGTCGACGCAATGCCAGGCACGGTCGTCGACTACGTTAATATCAACGCTTCGCCGATCGGTGCCGGCTTCGCCTATTGGAATCTGACTGACTGACCCACGCTATGTACAAGAACCACGCAGTAATCGACACACACGGTCATATCTCGACCCCGCCGCAGTTTCGCGCCTACGCTTACAATCTGATCGCGCTCAGAGACGCCAGCGAGCCGCTCGTCATATCCGATGAGGCGATGCGGCCCGCACTCGATCGGCATCTTCGCCTGCTCGATGCACAGGGCATCGATTTGCAGCTGCTCTCGCCTCGCCCGGTTGCAATGATGCACTGGGAGCGGCCGTTCCTCGTCGATGCCTGGACGCGGACCTCCAACGACGTGATCGCGCGGCAATGCGAGCTGCATCCGGACCGCTTTCAGGGTATCGCCCAGCTGCCACAGACGCGCGACGGCGACATGAGCCGGTGCGCCGATGAGCTGGAGCGCTGCGTCACGGAGCTGGGTTTCGTCGGCGCTATCGTCAATCCCGACCCCGGTGCCGATCGGTTGTCGCCCGGACTCAACGATCGGTACTGGGACCCGCTCTACGAACGTGCGCAGGACCTCGATACGACGCTCGTTGTGCATCCTTCGCTGACGCGCGACCCACGGCTCGACGGCATTCCCAAGGCCTATCAATACAATAATCTCGCCGAGGAAACGCTTGCCACGCTGTTGCTTGAGAAAAGCGACGTGTTCGAGCGATTTCCGAAACTGCGCATCGTCGTGTGCCACTGTGGCGGCGCACCGCGGCGCATGCTCGAGTTCGGCACACTGCTGGACTGCACGAATCCTTCGCGCGGACCGGACAACCTGATCGGCGACAGCGGCGAAGTCGCCGGAGGCCAGGTGGGCAGCCTGTTCAAGCGCGAGAAACAACCGCCGCCGGATCTCGATGCGAATCTGTTCTTCGATACGTGCGCCTACGATCCGCACTTCCTCTCCGCGGCACTGAAGCAGCGTGGCACGCATCGCATGGTGTTCGGAACGGAAGTTCCCGGCAGCGGCTCGGACATTCTCAATCCGCAGACCGGTCTCGGATCGGACAACGTGCTCGCGCTGATCGATGGTCTCGATTTCCTCACCGACGAGGCGAAGCTCGACATCGTGTATCACAACCCGCTGCGCGTCTTCCCGCAGATCGACACGGCCAGAATCCGCACGCCCGAGCCACCCACTCAGTGGTCGCCGGCCTGAGGCGAATCGGCTAACGCAGCATGATCGTTTGCCTGTCCCCGAATGGCCCGATGGTTCACGAAGGCACCGATGCGCCTTCGCGACTGCTCGTCGCAACGATGCGCGGTGTGGTGCTGCTCGATGCCGATGAATCCAGCGGACCGTGGCGCACCGTGAACGTCGCCCTCGAGGGCCGGCATGTCAGCGCATTGCTGTTCGATCGCAACGCCCGGCGCCTGTATGCCGGAACGCATGACAGCGGCATATTCGCGAGTGACGACTTCGGCGAGACCTGGACGCAGGCCTCTCACGGGCTGACGCGCAGCAATGTGTTTTCGCTCGCGGTTTCCGTCCGGGACGGCCGTTCGACACTGCTGGCCGGCACCGAGCCGGTCATGCTGTTCAGCAGCACGGACGATGGTCGCTCCTGGCACGCGCACCCGGCAATCGAGAAATTGCCGGGGCGCGAGAAGTGGACGTTTCCGGCTCCGCCGCACGATGCGCACCTGAAGGCCATTACAGTCGATCCGATCGACCCCGATGTCTATTACGCCTGCATCGAACAGGGCGCGCTGCTGCGCACGAGCGACGCCGGCGAGTCCTGGACCGAGATCGCGTCTTACTATCGGCCGGACGACCGCTGGTATCGCGATATTCACAAGATCGTTCCGTTCGGACGCGATCCGCAGCACCTGATCATGAGCACCGGGTTCGGCGTTTACCGCACTTTCGACGGCGGCGAGTCGTGGGAGAAGCTGACCGGTGAGGATTTCGCCATCGCCTACCCCGACCATCTGATCGTCTCGCCGCACGACTCTGCGACGGTCTTCGTTTCCGGCGCTGCGACGACACCCAATGTGTGGCGGGAAACCGGCGTCGCCGGCGCAATGGTGCAACGCAGTCGCGATGGCGGGGTAACCTGGCAGCGCGCAAGCGACGGCCTGCCCGTGGACGGTCGCTCCGCGATCGAGGCGATGAGCGTTGCCGTCGAGCCCGACCGCTACACGTTGTTCGTTGCGAACACCGACGGCGAGGTCTATGCGAGCGACGACGAAGCTTCCACCTGGCGGGCGATCGCGAAGGGCCTGGCGCCCGTGTCCAAGTGCATCCATGCGGTTTACGTCACCTGAGCAACTGGTGTCTGCGCGAGCGCCGCGATATGGTTGGCAGCCATGATGACCCGTGAAGAAAATGAGCGACTGACGCGCGTCGGTCCAGGCACACCCGGTGGTGAGCTGCTGCGCCGTTACTGGCATCCGATCTACCCCGAGATTCTTCTGCGCGAGAATCCCGTGCGCAAGGTGCGCATACTGTGCGAAGACCTGACGCTGTTCCGCGACCGCAATGGCAAACTCGGGCTGATCGCCGAACGCTGCCCGCACCGCTGCGCGAGCCTGCATCTGGGAATTCCCGACGAGCGCGGACTGCGCTGCTGTTATCACGGCT